>DLVK01000131.1:0-5030 GCA_003444235.1 Rhodospirillaceae bacterium | reverse complement strand
CGGGTCGTCGCCTTCCCAGATGATCGCGGTCTGATCGCCGTGGCTTTCCAGATGCCGGTCGATGCAATTGGCCGAGGCGTTCAAAGTGCCGTCGTAATACCAACGGATATGGACGTCGTCGTGGGCGTAGGACACATCCTTGATTTGGCTGTAGGGCTTAATCCAGTCGATTCGCTTGCCCTGTTCGGCCCAAAATGTTTCCGGGTCCTCGACGGACCGCTGGTACATCTCGAGGTATTTGTCGTTATCGACCAGCGCCGCGTCGGCGACGTCTTGCTGGACCGGAAAGAGTTCGTTGGGCATGCCATGATCTCCCTGAATCAGTTTGTTTTTCGCCGGCTGAGCCAGGCTGCATTTTTCCGGATTATAACGCGCGAACGGCGGGTCTCAACTCAGTTTACGGGTGAGGTTATTCCGGATGGATCAATACCAAAACACCTTCATCGAGCCGGAGGTCCAGTGGAGCCAACCAGTCGCCGACGCAGGGCCCGGACACGCAGACCCCATCATCCACATTGAACGCGGCGCCGTGGGTCGCGCACATGATGTATTTTTTATCCATTGTCATGAAGCGGTCGCCGTCCCAGTTGAGGGGCGTCCCCGCATGGGGGCAATAATTGACATAACCGAAATATTTCTCGCCCTGTCGAACGACGAAGACTTCCACCTCTTCCTCGTCATGCTCGATGACATATTCCTTGCCCTCGCCATCGGGAATATCCATTAGCGGGCCGAGCTCGGTCTCTTGGGCCATATTTTAAGCGTCCGTTTCGCCCATGGCGCAGATGATTTTCCATTCCTCGTCATTGACCGGAACGACCGACAGCCGCGATTGCCGCACCAGAGCCAGATCGGCAAGTCGTGGCTCGGCTTTGATCTCCGCCAATGTGACGAATTTTTCCATCGGCTTCACCGTTTTGACGTCGACCATGCCGAACCGGCCGCTTTCGTCCGTATGGTCCGGGTAATACTCCTTTACGACCTCGACGATTCCGACGATCTGCCGTTCTTTGACCGAGTGATAGAAGAAACAAAGATCACCGATCTTCATTTCCTTCAAATTGTTGCTGGCTTGGTAATTGCGCACGCCGTCCCAGAAGGTCGTGTCGTCGCGGACCTGATCGTCCCACGACCAGGTGCTAGGTTCCGATTTAACGAGCCAATATGCCATCTGAACTCCCTCAGCTTTTCGGCCATTCGTTTTCGAATGCGTAGGCCCATAAAGTGCCGTAGACGCCTTCGACGGTAAAGGGTTCCGCAAGGCGCCATTTTTCCGCTTTTGCCCTATCGGGGAAATCGACCACGAATACCGAACCTATTCGGTGTTCGAACTCGGTCTTATCGCTGTCCCAATAAAGCGGGCCGTCGGAAAAAATATCGTCGGAGGTATCGATCAAAAAATCGACATGCGCGTCGATATGGATCTTCCGCAAATCCTGACCGTGGGGCACATCGAGCTGAATATAAGCCCACAGCGCGTGCTCTACGGTCTCCGCCCGTCCGGATTTCGGAATTGCGTGGGTATAGCCGCGAATGGTGGCCTGACGATATATCCCGGCGGTTTTAAAGGGTGACTTGTCGAACCAGGCTTCGGCGGCGGCGCGGTCGTTGAAATCGATGACATAGAACGACCCTCTGGCATCGGTGCGTTTGTCGTCCAGCAATGTGCCGCCGAAAAAAATCCGGTCATTTACGTCTTTGAGATAGGCTTCTTCGGCGGCCTGATGCGCCGTGCGCAAGTCAGCGACCCCGTCCCGGTCGATCAGGCAAAAAATATAGTGCACTTGGGCATCTCTATTGCCGTATCGGTCTTAGTCGCTGCGCCAGAGGTTATCGTACATATAGCCCCAACAGCGGTCATAGACCTCGTTTCGCGTATAAGGCTCTTGGGCTCGCCATTCGTCTGCGTGGGCGCGCTCGGGGAAGTCTACGATGAATATCGAGCCGATGCGGTCCTCGAATTCGGTCTTATCGCTATCGTGGAAAAGCGGCCCAACGGCGAAAAGATTGTCCGGGAAGGCGAGCAAATAATCCACATGCTGTTCGCTCATCAGGGCCCTTTTATCGGGCCCTTTTGGTCCGTCTAAATGAAAGTATAGGCAAAGCCGATGTTTCCTGTCGCGGTCGCCTTTCAGGTGTTTCCAGCCGTAAACATGCTGGGATCCGAATAACCCGTTTTTGGTAAAAGGCTCTTCCGCGAGCCAGGCGTCGGTTGCGGCCCGGTCCGGCTGTTCGATGACATAGAGCGAGCCCAGTTTCTTGGTTTCCGTATCGTTCATGAGCGGGCCGGCGAGATAGATCTTGTCTTTCGACTCGCCCAAGTAGTCGCGATGAATCTGCAGCAACTCGTCGCGCTTCTCGACCATTCCGGGTTTATCGATAAGGAAACAGGCAAACAGCATGGTTCAAGTCCTAAGCTTTGTCGTAATTGTCCGGATAGAAGGAGCTTTTCTTCATACGTTTGATGGTAACACTTTCGAACACGCCAGCCGACGTGAACGGGTCGCCGTTCGAAAATGCTTCAGCCTCTGCGCGGCTGTCCGCCGCGACAATGAAGCAGCTACCGGTCATGGTTTCGCCGTCATCGGAGAGCGTTGCGCCGGACATGACGATTTTGTCGGCTTGGGTTTTGAGATAGGCACGGTGGGTTTCGAGCACCGATTCCCGCGCGCTTGAATCACCTGGTTTGTCGACACAGAAAATGCACCAAAGCATGGTTTTTTCCTCCCTGTTGAGTTTGTTTTTTGCAGGCTAGCCGAGGGGCTAGTCTCGGTCAATCGAGGCCCTCGAACTCCGGCGTGAATGGTCTTTCGAGCAAGTCTTCGATCGATTGTTTGATATCCGCATCCTCGTGCAAGACTTTGTATACCGCATCCATGATCGGGACTTCGACGCCGAGGTTTCCGGCAAGCTTGGCAATGGCGCGTGCGGTCTCGACCCCTTCGGCAACCGACTTCCGTTCGGCCAGAATATCCGCGAGTGTGCGGCCCTCACCGAGCGCCATCCCGAGCGACATATTGCGCGATTGCGGTCCGTTGCACGTGAGCGTCAGATCGCCCAAGCCCGACAGGCCCATAAATGTGCGCGCTTTCGCCCCTTTGGCGATGCCGAGAATGGCCATTTCAAAAAGCCCACGGGTAATCAACGCAGCACGAGTGTTGTCGCCGAGTTTGCACCCGATAACGATACCGCACGCAATGGCTAGTACATTTTTGGCCGCACCCCCGATCTCGGCGCCGATAGGATCGTCCATCGGGTAGGGCCGAAAATGACTTGTGCCGATCAAGCCGGTAATTTTCTCCGCGAGTGACACATCTGTGCTGGCGAGGGCGACGGCGGTCGGCGACCCGGCTACCGTATCCCGTGCGAAGGACGGGCCCGACATCACCAGAATAGGCGTTTCGGAGAGGATTTCGGCGGCGATCTCGGTCATAAGCGCGCCGGTTTCGGTCTCTATGCCTTTCGAGCAAAGTACCAATGGCGTTCCCGAGGCCAGATGAGGACGCAGTTGGCCGGCCACGCCCCGGAAAAACTGCGCCGGCACCACGGACAGTACCGCGTCCCGGCCGGTTACCGCATCGGTCAGTTCGCTTGTTGCTCGAATACCTTGATCGAGCGAAATGTCGGGAAGGTAGATCGGATTGCCATCGCCGTTGTTGATCGCCGAGACGACCTCGGGTTCGAGTGCCCAAATCGTAACTTCGTGCCCCGCACGTCTCGTAATACAGGCCAGCGCGGTTCCCCACGCGCCTGCGCCGATGATGCCAATATCAGCCATAACCTCAGCTATGGGCGTCCGGACGTCGCGCGTCAAGCGGCCAGCGCGGACGTGCGGGAATCTCCAGCCCGTCGGTGAGCCCGAGCCGTAACCGCTCGACCCCCGCCCAGGCGACCATCGCGCCATTGTCGGTACAAAGCCGGATCGGTGGCGCTACGAGTCTAAATCCAAGCGACCCCGTACAGTCTTCGAGCCGCTTGCGGATAAATTCGTTCGACGCGACACCGCCACCTACTACAAGCGCGTTGCCTTCCGGGAAATCATTCCGAAACCGCTTAATCGCCTGAATGCATCTATCCGATAGGCAGTCCGCCACCGCGTTCTGAAAACTCGCTGCGAGATCGTTGACCGTCGTTCCATCGAGAGTTCCATTCAATTTCTCGACGGTCTGGCGCACCGCGGTTTTCAAGCCGGAAAATGAGAAGTCGCAATTGGGTCGGCCCAGCATCGGGCGCGGCAAGGAAAAGCGCTCGGGATCACCTGTTTTCGCCGCCACTTCCAAGGCGGGGCCGCCGGGAAACCCAAGGCCTAAAAGTTTGGCCGTCTTGTCGAATGCTTCTCCGAGCGCATCGTCGACGGTGGTGCCAAGAATGTCGTAGCGGCCGACGCCGGAAACGGCGATGAATTGGGAATGCCCGCCCGAGACAAGCAAGGCGAGATAGGGAAAATCCAAATCGTCGATCAACCGCGCGACCAAGGCGTGCCCTTCCATATGATTGACCGCGACGAACGGGAGGCCGGTTGCGAGCGCGAGGCCCTTTGCGGTCATCATACCCACCATTACACCGCCGATCAGACCGGGGCCCGTGGTCGCGGCGATTGCATCCAAATCACTGAAGTTGAGTTCCGCATCGCTCAATGCATCCGTTACCAATCGATCGATATGGTCCAGATGGCTGCGCGCGGCGATTTCAGGCACCACGCCGCCAAATAGCTTGTGTTCGTCCACCTGTGACAGCACCTGATCGCTCAATATTCGCCGATTCCCGTCGACGATGGCCGCCGCAGTTTCGTCGCACGAGGTTTCGATACCAAGGACACGCATGGGGAAACTTGTACTGCCTTCATTGGCGTGTCGGCAAATGCTTAAGCTCGCGCCAACAATCGGTTATGTAATTCCTATGACGGCGACAGCGATCGACAAATTGACCATCGGCAGCCGTGGTTCGCCGCTGGCGTTAATACAAGCCGAGATGGTCGCGGCGGCACTTCGCGATGCCCATCCGGATATTGAGATCGTGGTCGATACCAT
>DLVK01000293.1:0-3568 GCA_003444235.1 Rhodospirillaceae bacterium | reverse complement strand
GATTGGCCTTGCCCTGATGGGTCTCCATCTCTTTCGGGTAGTAGTAGGGCATCTGCGTTTCTCCTTTTCGCCTCGATAAAGGTCTGCTGCACCTGAGTGTAAATTTACGCCGTTCGGTCGCGCGATTATAGGGGTATTTCGCGGTTTAGACGGGAATCGCCTGGTCTGCGGCCGGCAGGATAGTGGTTCTTTTCATGATCCGTTCGGCGGCCGGATCGAATGCGCCGCGCCGATGCATGGTGGAGGCATTGTCCCACATCAACGCATCGCCCAGGCGCCATTCATGATCGTAGATAAATTGCGGATTCAGGCAGTGCGCGTAGAGCTGGTCCAGGTAGGCATGCCCCTCGTCCTCTCCCATCCCATCTATGCCGGCGGTCATTCCGGGATCCGCATAGATTGCCTTTCGGCCCGTTGTCGGGTGGGTGCGCACCAGCGGGTGGGTAACGTCGGGTGTTCGATTTTTCTGCTTTTCGTTGGTCGGCTCGCTCCATTTGCGATTGAAATATTCGTAGGAGTGGACCGCGCGCACCCCATCGAGCTCGCGCTTCTTCTCGTCGGAAAGAGCGTCATAGGCGCCGGCAAGATCGCAGAACTCCGTGTTGCCGCCGCTTGGTGGGATTTTGACACTGTAGAGCAGGGAGCCTACCGCCGGGCGAGGTAGATATATCTGATCGTGATGCCAGCCGACTTCGTGGTCGGAGAGAATACCGATTGGCTCACCGTTTTCTTTGACGTTGGAGATGATGAGTAATTCCGGATGATCTTTCGACAGATATTCCTCGCGCACATGGATTTCCAATTCCCCGAAAAGCCGGCTGAACGCCACCACGTCCGCCTCTTCCAGCGCCTGATCGCGAAACAGGATGACGCCGTTTTCCGCCCATATCCGGTGGAGTTTGGCGACGGTCTCCGAATCCAAGTCGCCGGACATGTCGATGCCGCGTACTTCGGCGCCGAAATTTTCCAGCTGGACAACTTCCATGGGTGCTACCTCCCTCGGTGGCGATATAGACGATAGATTGCTATCACGTAAAGGCAAGCCGAATAATAGGCCGGGGGAGAACGCATGGAATTCGATTTCGTCATCGTGGGCGGAGGCTCCGCCGGCTGTACGCTTGCCAATCGGCTGACCGCCGACGGCCGCCATACGGTCTGCCTTTTGGAGGCGGGCGGGTCCGATCTTAATCCCTGGATTCACGTACCTGTCGGTTTCATCAAGACAATGTCCAACCCGTCGGTGAACTGGCTGTTCGAGACCACGCCGCAGGAAGGCACCGGCAACCGTAAGATTCCGATCCCGCGCGGCAAGGTGATCGGCGGTTCGAGTTCGATTAACGGCATGCTCTACGTGCGTGGCCAGCCCAGGGATTACGATGTGTGGGCTCAATCGGGCTGTACCGGCTGGTCCTATTCGTACGTGTTGCCTTATTTCAAGCGCTCGGAAAACCGTGAGGCCGGTGGCGACGATTTCCATGGCGAGGGTGGCCCGCTCAACGTCGCGGAGACCCGCAGCCGTTACGATATCCTGGACAAGGTGATCGAGGCTGGTGGGTCCATGGGTTATCCGGTGGAGCACGACTACAATTCGGACCAGCAGGCGGGGTTTTTCTATTACCAACTCACGCAGAAGAACGGCCGCCGTTTCAGTGCCAAGCATGCCTATCTCGAACCTGCGTTGAAACGGCCCAATCTTGCGGTCGAAAAGCGCGCTTTTGCGAAAAAGATTCTGCTCGAAGACGGCAAGGCGAGCGGTGTCGTTTTCGAAAAATCGGGCCAAGAGCATACGGTCACGGCCCGCCGTGAAGTGATCCTCGCCGCCGGTGCGGTGCAATCGCCGCAATTGCTCGAACTGTCCGGCGTTGGCCAGGGGGAACGCTTACAGAACCTTGGTATCGAGGTTGGGCGCGATCTGCCGGGTGTCGGCGAAAATTTGCAGGATCACTATATCGCGCGGCTCTCCTGGCGGCTGGCTGACGGTGTTCGGTCGATTAATCAGCTGACCCGAGGTGTACGGCTCGTTGGCGAAGTGCTGAAATACGGGTTCCTGCGAAAAGGGGCATTGGCGCAGGCCGCAGGTATTATCGGCGGGTTCGTCAAAAGCCGGCCCGAACTCGATGACGCGGATATTCAGTTCCATATGGCGCACGCTACCTTTCGCGATCCCCACAAGCGCATCTTCGATCCGTTTCCCGGTTTGACCATCGGACCGTGCCAGCTTCGTCCCGAAAGCCGGGGCCATATCCACGCTGTCTCACCGGACATCTCGGACAAGCCGGAAATTCTGCCAAACTTTTTGTCGGACCCGATGGATCAGGAAGTCTTGGTGGCGGGAATGCGTTTCGCCCGCGCCATGACCGAGACCGATGTCTTGAAACCCCATGTGGTTCACGAGTTGGCGCCCGGCGAAAAAGCCGAAAGCGACGAAGATTTGCTGGACCACGCCCGGAATACCGGCGCGACCCTCTATCACCCGGTCGGGACCTGCAAGATGGGGACGGACGATATGGCCGTGGTCGATCCGGAATTGAAGGTGCGCGGTCTGGAAAGCCTTCGCGTGGTGGATGCCTCAGTAATGCCGCGGCTCTGCAGCGGCAACACGAACGCACCGACGATCATGATCGCCGAAAAGGCGGCGGATATGATTTTGGCGAACGCCTAACGCATCGCCGCTTTCAACTTATCGAACGCCGTATCCCGCTTCTTTTCCGCCCGCTCTACGCCGCGCGCTAGCGCCTTCAACGTCTTCGTATCCCCTGTGCACGCGGCCTTCGCCGCCTTGATATGGTCGCGAACACGATCCGGGGCGGTGCCGCCTCGGTAGCGGCGACCTTCCACGCCGGTCCACGCGTCGAGGGTGTGTTTGAGTGCGTCTTCGGTGAGGCCGATCTTCTTGCCCGTATGCTCAATCGCAGCATCCTCGACCATGTCGACGGTGATGTCGGCGGGGGGCAGGCCTTTGTCGACGACCTCTTGGGCGATGACCGAGAGGATTTGATGGGCGACGCGGAAGGACATCCCCTTTTCATTGACCAGGTAGGCGATCAGCGTGGTCGCTTGGACCCAATGGGCCTGGGCTTTCTCCGCCATTCGCTTCTTGTTGACCTCGATTTCGTCGAGGCAGTCCACCAATGCTTCGATGGCCGCTCCTGACTCGTCACAGCAGGTCCAGAACTCCGCCGGAAGCATGGTAGCGGCCTCGAGCTGATCGGAGGCGGTTTTGAGGACTGAGAGCATTTCCATCAACCGGCCCGTAATCAACCCACTGGTGCCGTTCACAAATTCGAGCACATAGGGGATGCGCATTTGCGGTGCGATGGACGAGGTGATCGAATGTCGGCCGGGTAAGCGAATGAAATTGAATTCCTGGCTGTGCCAGATCAAGAAGTCGAGTGCGAGCCGTCCAAGCGTGTTGTGCATCAGGGCGAGCGCCATGTAGGCGTCGACCGCATAATCGTAATTTCGGATCGAATCGCGGGAGTTCCACATTTCCGTCTCGAAGCCGAGCAGGTCGTCGAGGCGCTCGATGTCCAGATCGAATTCGACGCCGTATCCACCGCCGGTACAG
>DLVK01000565.1:0-6607 GCA_003444235.1 Rhodospirillaceae bacterium | reverse complement strand
GATCACCACAGGGAATGTTGCCGGGTCGATCTTTGCATCGATCAACGCTCGCACGACGCCCCGAGCGCGTGCGTCGATAGCACGGAAGTTCCCGTAATTACTGCCGGCGACAAGGCCTTTAAGTCCCGGCTTCTTCAGCAGTGCGGAGGTCGCCCGATACATGCTTTCTTCGTCGTGGGGGCTGGACGTCCCGTCCATGGTATTGGCCGGCTTGCCACCGAAATACAGAACCCGGTCAAAAACGTAGTAGCCGGCACCGCCGCCGAGAAAAACAAAGCCAATCTCACCCTCATCCAATTCGTTGAAGCGAATTTCCGAATGGTCGGGCAACTCGTTTATTTCCGCCACAGCGCGCTCGATGTCGGTCAAAGGGCGATAGCCGTTGGTTGCCAAGGGATCGGCAATTTCGGAGAGTTCCGGGTGACGAAACGCCGCCTGATCGTCGGTGAGGATGACGCCGGTCGGCGCCACCACGCGCCCGTCCGTTGTGACCGCCAACGGATTGACCTCGACCGTTTCCGCTTCCAGTTCGGCGAACAGCTCATAGAGTTTGACCAGCGCCTCGGCAATAGCGGGATCGCCGGCGATTTCAGCTGCATCAGCGGGGTCTAATCCCTGACGTAAATCAATCGGGTGGCGGCAAATCTGATCTTCCGGAATCGATTCGATCTCGACGCCGCCTGCCGCCGAATACAACAGCACAGCGCCTCGGCTTTTACTGTCGAAACAAAAGGAAACGAAGAGTTCTTGGGCGATGTCGAGCGCTTCGCTCACCAGCACCTGTTCGACCGGGAATACCAAATCGCGATTGCCGAGAATGTCTGCTGCGGCCCGTATTTCCGCATCGTTTGACACCAATCGAATCAACCCGGCCTTTCCCCGTCCTCCGCTCGGAATTAATGCTTTGACCACGGCGCGACCGCCGAACGAGGCAACTGCTTCGGCGATTTCGTTGGCGCTGGCTGCCACCCGCCATTGGGTAACCGCTACTCCCTTATCGGAGATCAGCCGAAGCGCGTCATGTTCGAGAATGCGAGCCATATCAACGGATGGTAAAGCTGCCGCCACCGATCAGGACTTTTTGCCAGTCCTGATTATGGGTCCAGACATCGATGCCGTAAGTTGTACCGTCACCGCCCTCTTCTTTGGAGGTGATGACGAAAGCTGGCGAGACCGTATCGAGATCGAGCACGGTCTTGATAAGCTTGAAATCGAGCTTGCCGGTGGTGAGAAAATCCATACCGAACATATCGATCATCAACGCAACCAGATGACCCTGATACTGAGTTGCCGACGCACAGATCGTCGGCAAACCACGTTCTTTCGCATAGGCATAGTCCGTATGCTGGTTCGGCTTTGGCCAGTTGGGCGCGTTCGACAGCGGTCCACCGGAAAATGTTGTGAGACGCTCGAAGGTGATGTGTTTCGGCGGCCCGCAGAACACGTCGCCGACTTCGGCCGACTTCGCTATCTTTGGCGATCCTTCCCGCATAGCCTCTCGATGTGCCTCGTCCACCAATAGCGGCGGGCGTTTCGGTTTCTCTCCGCTCTTTTCTTTCTTTTTGCGGTCGTCGGCGAGTGCCTTCGAATAGGCGCCGGATTTCACATGCCTGTGGAGCCGCACCTCGCCCTTGTCATCCAATACCTTAGCTTCGGTGAAACGAAACAACCGCCCATGGTCTTCGATTTTATCAACGATCTGCCAAGTGACCTTAAACTTTTCGCCCACATACATCGGTCCGAGAAAAGTGTTCTCCTCGCCCGCTTGCAAGCTGGTGTAGCCTTCCTTCATCGCGTGGCTGGGCGATTTCGTGGCGTTGCTCATATTAAGCATGAAACCGGGGTGCGCCATCGGTGCGCTGTCACACTCGCCGGTGACGTAGCGGGGATCGAAATCGCCTTCCGCAAAACAATATTGCTGATTCAGCTCGGGCGTGACGGTGAATTCGAAGGGATCGAAAAAATCGCCCGGTTCCATATCGATGACATTGTCCGCGCGCGCCATGTTCACTCCTAATTCCTTATTTAACGGTAAAGGTTCCACCACCGATCATGGTCTTATGCCAGTCCTGATTATGGGTCCAGATATCGACGCCGTATGTTACGCCATCCGCCGTCTCATCCTTTGCGGTCACGGTGAAACCGGGCGTAACCACATCGTCCTGGAATACGATCTTGATGATCTTGAAATCGAGCTTTCCGGTGGTGAGAAAGTCCATGCCGAACATCTCGATTAGCATAGCCACCAGATAACCTTGATATTGCGTGCCTGAGGCAAAAATCGTCCGAGTGCCCCGATCTGTCGCATATTCGTGGGTAGTATGATGGTTGACCCGCGGCCATTCTGGAACCAGCGATAGGGGGCCGCCGGAAAAGGTGGTCAATCGCTCGAACGCCACGACGCGGCTTTGTCCAATAAAACTGTCGCCAATCTCGGCGTTTCTGCCGACGCCTATCTCCAACCCTCGATGAGATTTCTGAATTTCACCATCGACAAGCGCAGGCGGCCGTTTCGGTTTCTTCCCCGACGCCTCCAGTTTCTTGCGTTCTTCAGCCAGCTCTTTCGAATACGCACCCGACTTCGAAAACCGTCTTAGGCGTAGATTACCGTCATCGTCGATCACCTTAGTATCGGTGAGCCGAAAAATCCGACCATGATCGACCCAAGTCTTGGCGATTTGCCAGGTAACCTTGAAATGTTCGCCTTCGTAGAAAGGCCCCATGAATTCGTTGTCTTCACCCGCCTGTAAACCCATATAGCCGGGCGGCATCCAATGGCTCGGCGATTTGGTGCTGTTGCTCATATTGAGCATAAACCCCGGATGGGCGATCGGCTTCTCGCCTTCCGACCCGATGACATAGCGCGGGTGAAAGTCCTCTTCGGCGAAGCAATATTGCTGGTTCAATTCAGGTGTAACAGTGAATTCGAAAGGGTCGAAAAAATCGCCCGGCTCCATGTCTATGACGCTTTTGCCCTTCGGCATGCCACCCCTCCCCTTGCGCCGCACCTCTCAACCCTTCACGGCACGGGTCCCTCTATAGCATACTGCCTGCCGGCCCGGGAGAGCGCGGGCCTGACCAGGAGGACCCGACCATGAGGCAACTTAAGATTCCAGCCACATTCGTTCGCGGCGGCACCAGTAACGGCATCGCCTTCCGGCGTGACGACCTGCCACCGGACCGCGAGGACTGGACGGAAATATTTCTTGCCGCGATGGGCAGCCCCGACCCCAACAGCCGCCAATTGAATGGTATGGGCGGGGGCATTTCCTCGCTGTCTAAAATTATGGTGGTCGAAAAATCCGAAATGGAAGGGGTCGATGTCGACTATACCTTTTGCCAGGTCGCCCCTCGAGACGATTGGGTCGCCTATACCAATATTTGCGGCAACATGGCATCCGCCGTGGGTCCCTTCGCGGTCGATGAAGGGATTGTCGAGGTCGATGGCGACGAAGTCTGTCTTCGAATTCGCAGCACCCATACCGGTGTTCTCTTCTATACTCGTTTTCGCCTCGACGATGGCTTAGCCGAAGTCGATGGAGAATTTGAATTACCGGGCGTTTCCGGCACCGGCTCTCCGGTACGGAACGAATTTCTCGATCCCGGTGGCGCAAATACCTCTGCTCTTTTACCGACCGGCAATATTATCGACGAATTGGAATTACCGAACGGGCAAAAGATTGAAGCTTCACTGGTAGATGCGGCCTTGGCGGTCGCCTATGTAAATGCCGAAGACATCGGTGCCACGGGAAAAGAGCTTCCCACCGAGGTCGACAGTGATCCGGAGCTCATGGAAATTCTTGAGCATTTGCGGTGTCAGGCAGGTGTATTGATGGGACTTGGCGACACGCTGGAAGACGTGCACGAGAACTCCGCCGTTGTGCCGAAGATTTGTTTCGTCACCCCGCCGCAAGACAATCCGTCGATGTCGGGTGACGTCCTGAAAGCCGACGAATGCGATGTGACCGCGCGGATGATGTCATCTTTCAATTGCCATCGGGCATTACCATCGACCGGCTCCGTTTGTATTGCCGTCGCCGCCCGCATCGAAGGCTCCACCGTGCACCGCGCAACCCGAACTCCGGACGACCCCAAAGACGATGTGCGAGTAAGCCACCCTTCGGGCATTCTTAATGTCACCGCAGACGTGGAACTCACCGACGATGGCTGGCAATGCAATCGGGTTGGGGTCTACCGAACACAGCGGCGCTTGTTCGACGGTTACGTCTACGTACCAGCATCGAAAGTGCCAAGCCTGATCGCTGCGCGCGCAAAAATGAATCAGGCTGCCGAATAGGAACCCGCCATGAGCAACGCCACACCCGATTGGGCCAGTCTTCGCAAACTTTTTCCGGCAACCGATACCCATGTCTATTTGGATGGTGCCAATAAAGGTGCCTTACCGCGCTGCGTCGAAGAGGCGACGCAAGACTGGCTCCGTATGGTCTACGAGGAAGCCGGCGTCGGCGCGTTTTCGATGGACGAGATCGAGCGCACTCGTGAAGCGATTGCCGCCACCCTCGGCGCACCGTCGGAATGCATCGCACTCACCAAGAATACCTCCGAGGGAATTAACATCCTGGCGCAGGGAATTGGTCTCAAAGCGGGTGAAAATATAATTCTCAGCCGCGGAGAGCATGAGAACAACACTTTCCCGTGGCGTCATCTCGAAAGCCGTGGCGTGGAAATTCGCTGGGTCGAAGAAGACGAACACAACACCTATCCGCTCGACGCCTATGAAAAACTGATCGATGGGCAAACACGGGTCGTGACCGTGGCCTGGGTTACCTATGGTGTCGGCTATCGTGCCGACCTTGCAGCGTTATCCGAGCTTTGCCGCAGCCGAGACGCGCTTCTTTTTGTCGATGGCGTGCAAGGAGTGGGAATCCTGAACCACCCGATTTCGGAGCTCGGCGTCGATGCGCTGAGTGCGGGCGGGCACAAGGCGATGTTCAGCCTTGCAGGCGCTGGCTTTCACTATGTTCGCAAAGAGCTGATTGCCGAGATCGACCCGCCATATGCGGCGAAATTCAGTTTTACGTCGAATGACCGCATGCGGGAAAAAGTGGAACTCAGTGCCGACGCGCACCGCTTCGAATATGGCAACCCCAATTATCTCGGCACCTATGTGCAACGGCGGGGTGCGGAGTTCATTCAAAGTATCGGGCTAGAACATATCGAAGGGCGTGTGCAGGAACTCAGCACGTTTTTGATGGAAAGCGCGCTACAGCGCGGGCACGCCGTCCGCACACCCCGGGAGTGGCATCAGCGCGCCGGCATCGTCAGCCTAGATATGGGCCGCGACGCGGGATCTATTGCCGATACCTTGGCGGAAAAGAATATCCGGGTGAGCAATAAGGATGGTCATTTGCGTGCGACCGTCCATTTTTACAATAACGAAGAAGACATCGTCCGTTTCTTGGATGCGCTCGATAGCCTCAGATAGGCTGGCCTAACCCGCCTTCAATTCTCCGTAGAGCCATTTAAAAAGATAGGTCGCAGCAACGGCGCCGATAATCTGCGCAACGATGAAAGCAGGCGCATGGTCCGGGAGAATTCCCGAAAAGCTATCGGTCATGCTGCGTGCGATGGTAACTGCTGGATTAGCAAACGAAGTGGACGAGGTGAACCAATAGCCTGCGGATATGAATAGACCGACCGCATAGGGAACTGCATCCGGCCGAAGCCGAACACAGCCGAGAATAGTCGCCAACAAACCAAACGTCGCAATGAATTCACCGGTCCACTGGCCGAGTCCGGTACGTGCTTTGCTCGATGCCATCAGCAGATCCGGGGAGTCAAACATTAGATGGGCAAGTGCCGCGCCTCCAATCGCCGCAACAGTCTGAACCAGCACATAGACAATCGCATCGCGCCCCGAAATCTGTTTTTGAAGCCAGAAAGACAGCGTTACCGCCGGATTGAAATGCGCACCGGACACCGGACCGAATATCAGGATCAACACCATAAGAATGCAGCCGGTTGCCACCGTATTGCCTAATAGCGCAATGGCGACGTTCCCGCCCGCCAGCATTTCGGCCATGATGCCCGATCCGACCACGGTCGCCAGCAGAAATGCGGTGCCGATCGCCTCCGCCACGAGTTTGCGCGCGAAACCATAGTCGGTCATTTCAAAGTCCTACTTATCGGAAGTTGGTAAGTCAGATCGGCTGTTCGACAGAAGCTTTATCCACTGCAGCAGTTTGTCTCATCCGACCTTGTACCGCCGCAACATTCGATTTCGGTCGGCACCGCGCCGGTGCAGCAGTCCTCGTCCTCCGGCCTATCCGAATTTCCTTCGTTGTCGGAGGCAAGAGAAGAGCGCTTGACCCGGTCGCCGCCATAGACCGCTTCTGCGCCATGGCTCAAGAATGTCTCCCACGGTACGCCTTGCGGATCGGAGACCCACGCCTTGTCGGATCGTGCGTAACAGCAAACCGCGTCTTCCTGTTCGATGACATTGCGTCCGGCAGCCTCCGGCTTTTCCGCGTAATCGGTAAGCTCTTCGCCGCTTTCCACTTGGACGCCCAAATGATCCACACCGAAATTTGCTTTACCCGGTGAGATCGCGAAGTTTACTCGCGGATCGTCGAGCATCCATTTCGCA
>DLVK01000233.1:0-3258 GCA_003444235.1 Rhodospirillaceae bacterium | reverse complement strand
TCACGGCGACGACCTCGACAATGCCTTCGACGCCGACAGCGTCCTTTAACTCCGCGTATTCGTCGTCGCTCAACCGGTTGACTTCCAGGAGGCGGCGGCAAGCCTTGAGGATGCAGGTTTCCACATCGGTGATATCCGTCGGTATTCCGCCGCGCTCAATCTCGCGCAACGCGTCTTCGCTGGCGCCGGACTCGATGGCGGTCGGATAATGAATATCCCAGGCAGTCTTAACATCGTGATGTTGTGCCACGGTCATGATGATCATTTCGCGCTGGCGGTAGTCGAGTGCGACGTATCTTGCGTAATGCCCAAGTTCAAGAACGGTGCGCGCGACCGCGGGCTGCTGCATCCAGAGTAGGAGCGGCGGATGCAGTTCGCGGCCGAGCTCGCCGGTAAACCAGTCCGCGACCTCACCCTTCGCGCCGGTCAGTTCTTCGCTAAGCACATGTTCTTCCCGCATGGGTCAACTCCAATCCGTCTCACTCTCGTATTTTGGCCGGGAGGCCTCGTTGCGATCCGCGCGTGGGTTGGTTACGTCGCCGATTGCGCACGCTGCTTCCGTTCCTCCCACGCCTGTTCCTTTTCGAAGACCGCGTCGTCCTCGATCTCGATGTCGAACGCTTTCACAAGCGCGCCGATGGCCATGAAATACGCGCTGGTCATCGCGATATCGATCACCTGATCTGGCGCGTAATGGCGCTGAACCTCGTCCAGCACGTCCTGCGAAACGCCGTTCGCCTGGGCAATCGCCAGTGCGAAACGGCAAAGCGCCTGATGCGCGGGATCGAGATCGGGCGTGACCACGCCGTCCTTCAACGCCGCCATTTGGTCTTCCGTTGCTCCGGCGATGATCGCCAGCGGCGCATGATGCGCCCAGCCATAGGGGACAGCGTGCGCGGTGGCGGAAATCGCCAATTCACGCTCGATACTCGTCAGGTTCGACTCGTACTTTGTATACGCGCCGAGGAGAGAAAACCTTTTCGACGCTTCCGGCGATAGTGTCAGGGTTCTCAAGATATTGGAGACATAGCCCCGCGACGAGAGAATGTCGTCGAGTACCGCTTGCCGTTCGGTCTCCCCATCGGTCGCAGCGTCGAGTTTAATTTTTGCCAATTGCGTCATCCTCCCAATCGATCGATCCACCGTCGCTTTATATTATTTTCGACGCGTATGGATGATATCGAGTGGGCAAAAAAGCGGCAAGATTGCGCCACAACGATCAATCAATCGATGGAAATATCGCCTGGCGCCTAGACCATACTTCCGCTTCTGCTCATAAGGGGACGTGCCGTGCAAATGTCCCACAAGGCGACAGGGCCTATCGTCGAATTCCCTCTCCCGAAACAGGGATAGGAGACAGCAGTTGTTTTGACGCCACAGGATAGGGCGCAAAAACGTCCCTTACATGTGAATCGAGACGTTGCCGAGCCGTTCGGTGAGTTTCATGTTTTCGGCGTAATCCACCGGTACCGCCACCAGTGCGGGCCCATCCTGGGCGAATGCTTTTTCCAGGGCCGGCACCAATTGATCCGGCGTTTCGACTTCGGTGCCCCACATGCCATAGGCCTCCGCCAGTTTGGCGAAGTCGGGATTGTCGAATTCGAGATCGCTGTGGCGGCCTTCGAAACCGACCTGCTGCTTCCACTTGATGAGACCGTATTCGCCGTCGAGCCAAACCATGGCGACGATATTGAGCTTGCGCCGCACGGCGGTCTCCAGCTCCTGCACGTTCATCGCGAAACCCGCATCGCCGGAGATAGACAATACCTTGCGGTCGGGGAACGCCATCTTGGCGCCGATCGACCCCGGCATGGCAAATCCCATGGTGCAAAATCCGTTCGAGATCAGGCAAGTGTTGGGTTCGCTGCACTGATAGTAGCGAGCGATCCACATCTTATGGGCGCCCACGTCGGACAGCACGATATCTTCGTCCCCCATGAACTCGCGCACATCGTGAAGGATGCGTTGGGGCTTCATGGGAAAGGAGCCGTCATCCTTTTCGGCGACGAAATCGTCAGCCATGGTTTTGCGAAGCTCCGCGCGCTTGCCAATATCGAAAAGCGGCAGTTTGTCCGAATGGTCGGCTTCGATCAGTTCGTTCATCTGCCAGAGCGCATCGGCAAGATCGGAGATCACTTCCACCGTCGGCAAATAGTCGCGATCGACCTCCGCCGGTAGAAAATCGATATGGATAATCTTCTTGTCGTCCTTGTTCGTACGGTTCCAGGCCGATGGTGAATATTCCACCAGATCGTAACCGCAGGAGATGATCAGATCCGCGTCGTCGAAGGCAAGGTTGTTGTAGTCGCCGCTGCCGAGCCCCATGGTGAACAAGCAATGCTCATCCTCCATAGAGATCGCGCCCTTGCCCATGAAGGTATTGACCACACCGATGCCGGTATTGTGGGCAAGGCGGCGCAGCTGAGCCGCGGCGCGCTTCCGGATCGCGCCATTGCCCGCAAGGATGATCGGATGGTCCGCCTCGACGATGAGTTCGACCGCCGCCGCGACGGCCTTATGATCGGCGCCCGGCCGGCGCACTTTGATTGGAGTCATTGGCTTGTGGTCGACCTCTTCCTTGGCCACATCCTCCGGCAATTCGAGAACGCATAGGCCGGGCTTTTCGGTTTCGGCAATCTTGAAAGCCTTACGCACGCATTCGGTAATGTTTTCGCCGGCGACGATGGTCTGGGTCCATTTGCTGATCGGCTCGCACATGCGGATCGAATCCATGATTTGATGGCTCTCCTTGTGGAGCCGCTTGGTGGAGCCTTGCCCGATGATGGCGATTACCGGCGCCCGGTCCATGTTCGCATCCGCAAGCCCGGTGACGAGGTTGGTAACGCCGGGCCCCAAGGTCGCCAGGCAAACGCCGGCTTTACCGGTCAGCCGGCCATAAGCATCGGCCATAAAGGCGGCGGCTTGTTCGTGACGGCACAGCACGAAATCGATTTTGCTGTTGGTCAGCGAAATCATCATGTCGGCGTTTTCCTCGCCGGGCACGCCGAAAATACGCTCAACCCCTTCTTCTTCCAGGCACTTCACAAACAGGTCCGAGGCTTTCATGGGCTTGTCCTTTGATTGGATTGTTCGGAACGTCAGTCCAATTAATACGGTATTTAGGTAGGAAACTGCACTAACACTCGCTCACGTTTCGGAGAGGATCGGTCATAACGATTTCGAGCGCAGCACCATCATCTTATCGATCTGCATATCTTCGACCGTATGGCCGATCCCGCCAACCCCATGGCCGGATTG
>DLVK01000368.1:0-3429 GCA_003444235.1 Rhodospirillaceae bacterium | reverse complement strand
CACCGACCAAGCTTCCGCCGGCGCAGCCGCCACATCGAAACTATTCTGCAATTTCATGGGCTTCCCCCCAATTTGTGCGTTGAAGCACTGCAGACTGACAACGGCAGACTTCCTACTGCCCTAACGCGCGAAAATGTTTAGTATTTGCCGTTACGTCAATGACTTTATTGTCCGGATCATTCAATGCCAACCCGCATTAAACAATTTCCCAGAAAGCTGCTTTGGATTCTGCGGCGGGGCCGCTTTGTTCCCTGGGTCCTGACGGGTATCGGCATCATCCTGAGCGGCGTAATGTGGTACAGCCTGAACGCGAACGAAGGCAGCATAATTCGCCAAAAAACCACGGGAATTGCCACCAACATTAAACGCGAAGTCGAAAATCACTTCGCGGCGCAACTCGCCGCTTTAGGCCGAATGGCGAAACGGTGGGAAGTCAGAGGCGGCACACCGCGGCCTGATTGGGAGAACGACGCTTCGGGCTTTATCGAAGACTATTCCGGCTTTCGCGCTATCGCAATTATCGACGCCGACCAGGTTGCCCGCTGGCAAGTGCCAAAGGGCAAGGGGAACAACGCAAAGGTATCCGAATTCCCGATAGGCACGGATCACAAGCGCCACTATCAGCGGGCAACGGAAAAGTTACAGATCACCGTTTTCAATATGTCCGGGAACGGAAATGACGAACACTTCGTTGTCGCACTGATCCCGATCCGGAGAAACGCTAAATCCGACGGTTTGATTGCCGCGAAAATCATTTCGCGTACGCTTATTCAAGATGCAGTGCACGATGCGGTCGCGGAGGACTATGTGCTTGAAGCGTTTCAAGGGTCACAGTTGGTTTTTCAGCAAAACCAGCACCTCCTGCAGGAAACGCAATGGCGCGAACAGATTTATATCGATTTGCCGGATATAAATTTTCGGCTCAATGTCACGCCCACAGGCCGGGCGAGCGAAAATATTCGTACCGGCTTACCCGAGATCGGACTTCTTGTGGGCATCGCGTTCTCAGGCCTCCTTGGCTACACGGTCCATATCTACCAGCGCGCCGGCCGACGGCGGCGGCGGCAGGCGGCAGCACAGCGTGAATTAAATCTGGCACTGGAACAGCTGCAGAATGCCAATAGCGCTAAATCCGACTTTCTTGCTCGTATGAGCCATGAGTTGCGCACCCCGCTGAACGCAATCATCGGATTTTCCCATGTCATCAAGGATCAACATTTTGGCCCGGTTTCCAACGACCGCTACCTCGAATATGCCAGATACATCTTCGACAGCGGCACTCATTTGCTCGATCTGATCAGCGACGTATTGGATCTATCAAAGATCGAGGCGGGCGAACGCGACATTCAACGTGCGCCTCTCAATCTCGCCGACTCTATCGAAGAGTCTGTGAAGATTTTCGAGCATGAAGCCGAGACCAAAGGAATTAATCTCAAACAGGAAACCACAAGCGACCTGCCTCCGCTCAACGCCGACCGGAGGGCGCTAAAACAAATCCTTTCCAATCTGCTTTCGAATGCCATCAAATTCACCCCCAAAGGCGGCGACGTAACGGTTTATGCCAATGCGACGTACGAATCCATTCGCGTCGATGTCATCGATACCGGGATCGGCATGAGCGAACGTGACATCCAGACCGCGCTAGCGCCCTTCCAACAAGTGACCAATCCGCTTACATCGGACGATCTCGGGACCGGTCTCGGTCTCCCGATCGTCAAGTCCTTGATGGAACTTCACGGCGGCCGGCTAAGTCTGATCAGCAATCGGCGGAGCGGCACACGAGTGACGCTGACATTCCCGCGATAGGCCTACTCAAGTGAGGTGATATGGCGCGGGCGGCCCCAATTTGCGGCCGTCGCAAGCGCCTGAGGAATATCCTCCTCCAACATCAGGCCATCAGCCACAAGCCGTTTGCACGCAGCTTCGATGGCGGCAACATAGTCCTCCTGAGTGGAATAGCGCTCCAACACCGAGGGGCGCGGATCACGAGTGAATTCCCGCTCTTCCGGCGAATCCGCAAAGGGCAGGTAGCTGCCGTTGAATTCATAGGTGGCCCCATAGCCATGGCCGCGAGCACGAATGTTCCAGCCCACATAGGTCCCCATCGGCGCTTGGACCATCGGCGCGCGAATACCCGGCACGTCGTTGCCATCTTCGTCCGAGGACGGAATGAGAATGCCATACCCCTCCGCGTCGATAACCTTTGGCGGTTCCGAGAGGATGCCTTTGTCTTCATCGGGCCCGTGATCGAGCAATTTCAGACTGGCCGGCCCCGTCGGCAGCAGGGTCGCTGGAATATCAGGGAACTGCGCTCGCCATTCGTCATAGGTCACCAGCGTGCCGTCCTTTCGCGTCGGCATGCGTGAATCCGGCGGCGACGAACCGTCGCTCGCCCAAGCATCCATCGCATCCAACATGGCGCGAAAGATCATCGATGTGGTCACGATATTCGAATAGTTGGTGCATATGCCTTTGGACGGCGCGCCGTCGATGGGCGGTGAATTATGCTGCGAACTTGCCCAAAGATAGACCCGCACCGTATCCGGCTGGGCGAGATCTTTGCCTTCCGTATCCGTATGCACGAGCGAGCCCCGCCGCTGCCAATATTCGGTCGCGGTCTGGGAATGCATCACCAGCGGGTCCGTTTCGGGCCGTTTGAGAATGGCGTCGGTTTTCCCGGTCAGATGATCGGTACATTCCGCATAGGAGAAGGGAAACCGATCAGCATATATGTAGTGATCTTCATATTGCTGACCGGCCATGGAGACCGCATTGGCGAACCGCTGGTTGAGCCACATACGCCCCGCACCGGAAACATGCGGCAACAAGCCGTCGAATACTTTCCGACCTTCCGCGTCGCCGTTGAAACCGCGATAGATGTAATCGCGAATACAGCGTCCGGTTTGGGACCGGCCCCAACCATAGGCCTTGTCGACCTGAACCGGATTATCGTTACCGCCAGCATCCTTATCGCCATATTTGAGATAGCTGACGAGATCACGCACCGCGATATGGCCGAGCCCCATCACAAGCGGATCCTTGGCTTCGTAAATTAGCTCGTAAATCCAGCCCGGCTGAAAATCCCCATGGAGATGGATGAATTCGTCCGACGGCAAGATCGCGGTCTCGCTGGAGCCGCGCGTGGTTTCACCGGAAACGCCGGCGCCGCTGACCACTTGTGCGAACTCCCATTCGTCGGCCGGAATTGGAATGCGCTCGTCTTCCGCATAACGGCGCTTGGAGAGTTGCGCCTTCGTCGTGTCGCGGGACACGGTGGGATGGCTGCGCGTACCGGCTCGGCCCGACAAGGCGAAACACGCGGTCGGGCTACCCGGAATATATTCCTGGCGCACCTTACCGGTGATCGGCTTGCCGTTATCGGTCGCCACCGGCAGCTTCATCGTTGCCCGCCCGTCGCCGGGAAGAAGA
>DLVK01000313.1:8218-8395 GCA_003444235.1 Rhodospirillaceae bacterium | reverse complement strand
TCTCGAGGTCATGTTGCGATCTCGCCGGTAAAGCTGGTTGCGACCGGCCCGGTCATCAGCACATGGCTGTCGGCCTCCCGCCATTCGATATCGAGCTGTCCGCCATCGAGGTCGAGCACGACCTTGCGTCCCGCCAGTTCCCTCCGATGCGCGGCGACGGCCGTGGCGCAGGCGCCG
>DLVK01000313.1:7267-7913 GCA_003444235.1 Rhodospirillaceae bacterium | reverse complement strand
CGTGGCGCAGGCGCCGGTGCCGCAAGCCTCCGTGATGCCGACCCCGCGCTCCCAAACCCGAAGGCGGAATCGGTCTTCGCCCTTGGGGCTCGCTATCTCCACATTGGTGCGTTCAGGAAAAAGTGCGTGATGTTCGATATTAGGGCCGAGTTCGGCGAGATCGATGGCCTCGGCATCCTCGACGAAAAAAACGCAATGGGGATTACCCATGCCGACACCCACCGGGTCGGATAGCGGCCCATTGCTAACGGGTAAGTGCAATGTGTCCATTGCCTCTCCGACGGGTATGTCGGCCCAATCGAGCCGTGCCGGGCCCATATCGACGGTGAAGAGATCATCATCGGCTTTTTTCGCAGATAAAGCCCCGCCCGATGTTTCGAGCTCGATCACTGAAGTTCCGTTTTCCGCCATAAGATGTGCGGCGGCACACCGGGTGCCGTTGCCGCAGGCGCCGGCCTCGCCGCCATCCGCATTGAAGAAACGCAATCGGGCGGCGGCTCCGTTTTGAGCCGGCTCGATAAGCACCAA
Organism: Rhodospirillaceae bacterium; assembly: GCA_003444235.1. Lineage (GTDB taxonomy): Bacteria > Pseudomonadota > Alphaproteobacteria > UBA8366 > UBA8366 > UBA8366. The sequence continues at coordinate 7,385 of DLVK01000313.1, read as the reverse complement.
CTGATCGCAACCGACGCCGCGCCGCCGGTCCGCTATGGTGCGGATTTGGCCTTCGTCGGGCGCAAAAGGGGCCGCTCTTCCGTCGATAACGACGAAATCATTTCCAAGCCCATGCATT
>DLVK01000313.1:584-6967 GCA_003444235.1 Rhodospirillaceae bacterium | reverse complement strand
AAATCATTTCCAAGCCCATGCATTTTGACGAACGAAACCATTCTTACCCACCTATCGAGTGTGGGCCTTATATGGCCCGAAAGCATCGGAAGTCTACTGATTTCGGCCCTGAAGATGGCTTTGATTTGCTTGACTTGGACGGGTCCCGGGCGTAAAAGAGCGCGCCTTTTTCGAACGTTTAGGCAATTCGGTCCCGAGGGGCCCCGCTGGTCCGCGAGTGTCGCGCACTGGCGCATTTTGGTTTGGCAATAGGTAAAGCAGCGAACGAGATCATGTTTGATTCTTTATCAGGACGATTAGGTGAGGTTTTTGAAGGCCTTACGCGACGCGGTGCGTTGAACGAGAAAGACGTCGACGCGGCCATGCGGGACGTTCGTATCGCCATGCTCGAAGCGGATGTGGCGCTGCCGGTTGTGCGCGATTTCATCAAGAAGGTGAAAGCGGAAGCTATCGGCGAAAAAGTGCTGAAATCCGTTACGCCCGGCCAAATGGTCATCAAGGTGGTGCATGACGCGCTTGTCGACATGCTGGGTGCCGATGACGCGGAATTGCAGTTGCCGGTCAACCCGCCGGGGGCGATCCTGATGGTAGGGCTGCAGGGGTCGGGTAAGACCACGACCAGCGCAAAAATCGGCCTTCATCTTTCGCAAAAGGAAAACAAAAAGGTTTTGATGGCCTCGCTCGACGTGGCCCGTCCGGCCGCCCAGGAACAGCTCAAAGTGTTGGGAGAACAGGTCGAGGTGGCAACGTTGCCGATCATCGAAGGCCAGCCGCCGATTGAAATTACCAAGCGCGCCATGCAGGCGGGCACGCTCGGCGGTTACGATGTGGTGATATTGGATACCGCCGGCCGGCTCGCGGTCGACGAAGCGCTGATGTCCGAAGTCGCGGCGATTCACGGCGAGGCGGAACCGCTGGAGACCTTGCTGGTCGCGGATTCCATGACCGGCCAGGACGCGGTCACTACCGCCGAATCTTTCAACGATCGATTAGGCCTGACCGGCATCGTACTGACCCGGGTCGATGGCGATGCGCGCGGTGGTGCTGCGCTTTCGATGCGTTCGGTCACCGGGTGTCCGATCAAATTGATCGGCACCGGCGAAAAGCTCGATGAGCTGGAGCCATTTCATCCGGAGCGTATTGCCGGGCGCATTCTCGGCATGGGCGACGTCGTCAGTCTGGTCGAAAAGGTCAGCGAGACGGTCGAGGCGGAAGAGGCGGAAAAACTCGCGGCCAAACTCAAAAAGGGCCGTATGGATTTCAACGATATGGCCGATCAGTTGCGTCAGGTGACCAGTATGGGCGGCCTTTCGGGTGTGATGGGCATGCTCCCCGGCGTTGGCAAAATGCAAAAGCAAATGGCCGAAGCCAATATGGACGAGGGCATGATCCGACGTCAGCAGGCGATCATCTGTTCGATGACGCCCGGCGAACGTAATCGCCCGAAATTAATTCAGGCATCGCGCAAAAAACGCATTGCCGCTGGGTCCGGAACCAGCGTCCAGGACGTCAACAAACTTTTGAAGCAGCTCACCACCATGAACAAGGTGATGAAGAAAATGGGCAAAATGGGCCAGAAAGGCATGATGCGCCGTGGTCTTCCCGGAATGCCTGGGATGCCCGGAATGCCGCCAGGTTTCGGCGGTCGATAATCGCAATAATCAATCGAACTCAAGGAAAACCGAGGAAAGAAAAAATATGTCGTTACGTATCAGACTAGCCCGGGGTGGGGCTAAAAAGCGGCCCTTCTATCGCATCGTGGTGGCGGATACCCGCATGCCGCGGGATGGCCGCTTTATCGAGAAGCTAGGCACTTACAACCCGATGTTGGCCAAGGACGACCCGGGCCGCGTGGTGTTGGTGAACGAGCGGATCGAGCATTGGCTCTCGGTCGGTGCAACGCCGTCCAATCGGATCGCGCGCTTCTTGGCAGCCGCCGATATGCGCCCGGCACCGGCAATTCCGGAACAGACCAAAAAGAACAAGCCCCGCGCCAAGACGCTCGAACGCATGGCGGAGGCGGAAGAAAAGAAAAAGGCGGCCGAGGAAGCCGCTGCCGAAGCAGCTGCGGAAGAAGCCGCAGCGGAAGAGGCCCCGGCCGAAGAGGCGCCCGCGGAAGACGCGGCGGAGGACGCACCTGCGGAGGAGGATCCGGCGGAGGAAGCTGCTGCTGAAGAGGCTCCTGCCGAAGAGGCGCCGGCCGAGGAAGCTCCTGCCGAGGAGGCCGCAGCAGAGGAAGCCCCGGCGGAAGAAGCCGCTGCTGAAGACGCGCCTGCAGAGGAAGAAGCTCCTGCTGCGGACGAAGCCCCGGCGGAAGAAGAAAAGAAGGAAGAGTAAGGTAGGACGGTTCGGTGCACACGGGAACGATCGATATGTCGGCTAAAAAGCTGTGCGTGGGCGTTATCGCCGCAGCGCACGGCGTCCGGGGAGAGGTGCGTGTGAAAAGCTTCACCGCCGAACCGGACGCGTTAGCCGCCTATGGCCCGTTCACCGACAAATCCGGCCGGACCGAATATGCGATTGAGGTCACCGGCCGGGTGCGCGGCATGTTGCTGGGGCGCGTTAACGACACGCGCGATCGCGATGCCGCCGAAGCCCTCAAGGGTACCGAACTCTTTATCGACCGCGAAATTTTGCCGCCCGCCGAGGAAGACGAGTTCTATTATGCCGATTTGCTCGGTCTTGAGGCGAGGCTCGAAGATGGCAGTGTCTACGGCAAAGTGAAGGCGGTGCAGGAATATGGTGCCGGCGACATGATCGAGATCGTTCATGGCGATGGTGCCGTGACATTGCTTCCTTTCACCCGTGCGGTTTTCCCGACGGTCGATCTCGCTGCCGGATGTCTGACGGTCGTTCCGCCCGAAGAGATCGAGAATAGCGGATCGGAAGAGGAGACCAAGTGATGGTTGCCTGGACCGCTGACATAGTGACGATTTTCCCGGACATGTTCCCTGGGCCATTGGCGCAATCTCTTGCCGGCAAGGCGTTGGAAGAAAAATTGTGGCATCTCGAAACTACCGATATCCGCGAATTCGCGACCGACAAACATCAGACAGTCGACGATACGCCGTGCGGCGGTGGGCCTGGCATGGTGATGCGGGCGGATGTGATCGATGCGGCATTGGCCTCGATTGAGGATTTGGACAATCGACCTTTAATTTATCTCACCCCGCGCGGTCGTCCTTTCGACCAGCATTTGGCGCGCGAACTGGCCGCCGGACCGGGCATCGTGGCGCTGTGCGGGCGTTATGAAGGGGTCGACGAACGCGTACTGGAAAGCCGGAAACCGTTGGAGATCAGTCTTGGCGATTTTGTGCTTTCGGGCGGCGAGCCGGCGGCAATTGCGCTGCTCGATGCTTGCGTCCGGCTTATTCCGGGCGTTGTCGGCGATCAGGACTCATTAACCGACGAAAGCTTCGAAAGCGGGCTTTTGGAATATCCCCAATATACTCGGCCGCAGGTTTGGCGCGGCCGGGCGGTGCCGGAGGTATTGCTTTCCGGTCACCACAAAAAGATTCGTGCTTGGCGGCACGAAGAATCCGAACGAATTACCCGCGAACGCAGGCCCGACCTTTGGTCTGCCTACGTCGCACAGCAAGAAAAGAGAAGGCAAGTGCAATGAACACGATCCAGGAATTCGAAAAGCGTCAAGTGGCTTCGCTGACGGAGAAACGCCCGGTACCGCGTTTTAAGCCGGGAGATACGCTGCGCGTTAATGTCCGTGTCGTCGAGGGTACGCGCGAACGTATTCAGGCATTCGAAGGGGTTTGTATCGGTCGCAAGAATGCGGGCGTGAATAGTTCCTTTACGGTGCGCAAAATCAGCTATGGCGAGGGCGTCGAGCGCGTTTTTCCGTTAATGAGCCCGCGGATCGAGAGTATCGATGTGGTGCGTCGAGGATCGGTGCGCCGGGCCAAGCTCTATTATCTTCGGGGTCGGCGCGGCAAATCGGCGCGGATCGCCGAGGATAGCGGTTATCGTCGCGAGCAGGAGGAAACCGTCGAGGAAGCGGTGATTGCGGCTGCCAAAGAGGCGGAGGCCAAGGCGGCATCCGATGATACGGCGGCGCCGGAAGAAACCGCCGCGACCGAAAAGCCTGCTGAAGATAGCGGCACAAAAGAGTAAAATAGGCACGGTAATGATCGAGAATTTGGGCAGCAATGATGACAGACCCTAAGACGCTGTTCGAAAAGATCTGGGACAGTCACCTGGTCGATGTCCAGGATGACGGTACCTGTTTGCTTTATATCGACCGGCATTTAACGCATGAAGTGACCACGCCGCAGCCCTATGAAGGACTGCGTCAGGCGGGCCGTGAGGTGCGTCGTACCGATGCGACAATTGCAGTTCTCGATCACAACATTCCAACCGACTGGGACGAAGAAATTCCCGACGATTCACAGCTCCAGATCGACACGTTGCGCCAGAATTGCGCCGAGTTCGGTGTAGAGCTGTTCGAAGTGGACGATGCGCGTAACGGTATCGTCCATGTTATTGGGCCAGAGCAGGGCTTTACGCTGCCGGGCACGATCATCGTATGCGGCGACAGTCACACAGCTACCCACGGAGCATTCGGCGCGCTTGCCTTCGGCGTCGGAACGTCCGAGGTGGAGCATGTGCTCGCAACCCAGACATTGATTCAGGCACCGGCAAAATCGATGCGTATCACCGTTGATGGGCTCTTGCCGGCGGGCTGCGTTGCCAAGGATTTGATCCTGGCGTTGATCGGGAAGATTGGTACCGGTGGCGGCACAGGCCACGTGATTGAATATGCGGGCCCGGCGATCGAGGCGCTGAGCATGGAAGGCCGTATGACGGTCAGTAACATGACTATCGAAGGCGGTGCGCGGGCCGGATTGGTGGCGCCCGACGAAACCACGTTCGCCTATTTGAAGGGGCGACCGAAGGCCCCGACCGGTGAAAATTGGGACAAGGCGGTCGCCTATTGGAAGACACTCAAATCCGATGAAGGCGCGCGTTACGATACGGAAGAAATTCTCGACGTCAGTGAGATCGCCCCTCAGGTGACATGGGGCACAAGCCCTGAACTGGTAGCGCCGATCACAGGCAAGGTTCCCGACCCGTCTAACGCCCCCGATGAGGACAAGCGCGATAGCTGGGAGCGTGCGCTTTCCTATATGGGGCTCGAGGCGGGCATGGATATGTCGGGCATTCCGATCGATCGGGTATTTATCGGTTCCTGCACAAATGGACGGATCGAAGATATTCGCGCGGTGGCCGAAGTGGCCGAAGGTCGCAAGGTGCTGGACAACGTGCGTGCGATGGTAGTGCCCGGCTCCGGTCTGGTGAAACAGCAGGCCGAAGACGAAGGGCTCGACAGAATTCTCACCGAAGCAGGCTTCGAGTGGCGCGATCCGGGCTGCTCCATGTGCCTCGGCATGAATAACGACAGGTTGGAACCGGGCGAGCGATGCGCGTCCACGTCCAATCGTAATTTTGAGGGCCGGCAGGGACGCGACGGACGTACCCATCTGGTCAGCCCCGCCATGGCGGCGGCGGCGGCGGTGACCGGCAAATTAACCGACGTGCGGGAGTTGATGTCATGAGTAGGCGACGGGACGATCAGCAAAGCGCGGCAGACGAAAGCCGCGAATTGGAGGCACTCAATCGGCTTTTCGGGCGCGATATTGGCGCAGACGGGTGGGTCGTAAAAGACAAGCGCGCGCGCGGGGTTGGCAAATCTAAGCCCGCATCCGAGCGACGTCGGCAGGACAGCGCGCCCGATCCATCGATGATCTGGGCGATGCGCGGCCGCAAAAGATAGAATTCCGAGGCGAAGGCGTTAGTTAAAGGAATATCGAGGCCGCTGAAATGGTCTCTTGGGAGATGTGATGGAAAAGTTCGTTAAGCTGACCGGTATTGCCGCACCGATGGATCGGATCAATATCGACACCGATATGATTATTCCGAAACTGCATTTGCGTACCATTAAACGTACGGGTCTCGGTAAGGTGGTGTTCGATGAGTTGCGGTTTAATGTCGATGGAACCGAGAAGCCTGATTTTATTCTCAATCAGGAACCCTATCGTCAGTCCGAAATCATTGTTGCCGGCGACAATTTCGGTTGCGGATCGTCGCGCGAGCATGCGCCATGGGCGCTTCTGGATTTCGGCATTCGATGCGTAATTTCGACCAGCTTTGCGGATATTTTCTACAACAACTGCTTCAAGAACGGCATGCTGCCCATCACGCTCGCGCGCGACGAGGTCGAGGCGCTGCTCGCGCACGCCGAGGCCGGCGGCGAGGTCACGGTCGACCTCGAGGCGCAGACCGTGCGGCGCGCCGACGGCGAGGGGCCCGCCTACGCCTTCGACGTCGACCCCTTCCGCAAGAACAACCTGCTCAACGGCCTCGACGACATC
>DLVK01000313.1:0-290 GCA_003444235.1 Rhodospirillaceae bacterium | reverse complement strand
GCTCAACGGCCTCGACGACATCGGGCTCACGCTGCTCAAAACCGACGCCATCGCCGACTTCGAGGCGCGCCGCTCGGACGAGTGGCCCTGGCTCGACGGCGCGACGACGCGCGTCCCCGACGACATGCTCGTGCCCGCGGCGGGCGGCGAGGTCGTGGCGGCGCGCTAGTCAGTCTGGCCTCCCGCGTCCTTTGCCGTAAGCGGGGTTTCTGTATCTCTCGGTGAGTTACTTGGTGAGTTTGGGGGTCCTGAGGGGCAACCCGTCGGTGCCGGTGCGCCGCCGCCAGGGG
>DLVK01000248.1:0-3849 GCA_003444235.1 Rhodospirillaceae bacterium | reverse complement strand
TCATTCTCGAAACAACGCCGCCAATGGCCACGTAAGCTAACCCCATAGCTCCGCATCCGGCGGTTCGACAAAGCTACCGTCAAATTTAAGCCCGTTCGGCCGGTCCTTTGCCAGCAAGAGCGGACCGTCGATATCCACATAGGCCGCTCCCTGCGCCACCAAGTGCGCCGGCGCCATGGCAAGCGAGGTCGCGACCATGCAGCCGACCATTACGCCGAAGCCCATTTCCAACGCTTGCTCTTTCAACTTCAGCGCTTCCGTCAGCCCGCCGGTTTTATCCAGCTTGATATTGACCAAATCGTAACGTCCCTCGAGATGCGCCAAGTCGGCGCTGGTGTGACAGGATTCATCGGCACAAAACGGGACCGGATGCGGAATATCGGCAAGCGCCGAATCCTCGGCCGCCGGCAAAGGTTGCTCGATCATTTCGACCCCCAGTGAACCAAGTTCGGTTCCGAGCGGCGTCACCATGTCCGGTGTCCAGCCTTCATTGGCATCCACGATCAGCCGGGCATCGGGGGCACCGTCACGCACGGCCGCGACCCGCGCAACATCGCCATCTCCGGTCACTTTTAATTTCAACAACGGCCGATCCGCATGTCGCCGTGCGGCTGCTCCCATATTTTCGGGCGTGTTGAGACTTAGCGTATATGCGGTGGTCACAGAAACCGGCGCCGACAAACCCGCTATCTCCCAAGCTCGTTTGCCGGCCCGCTTTGCCTCCAAGTCCCAAAAAGCGCAATCGAGGGCGTTGCGAGCCGCACTTGCCGGTAGAAGCGTCTGCAGCTTTTCCCGGTCCATGCTACCGCCCAGATCGAGATCATTCAGCGTGGCAAGCACACTTTCCTGCGTTTCGTCATATCGTGGGTTCGCCATGCATTCGCCGCGTCCGACAACATCGCCATCGGTCAATGTTACCGAGACCAACTCGGTCTCGGTGCGGCTACCGCGCGATATCGTAAATACTTCCGCGAGCGGCCAGCTTTCCGCTTCGGCGGTAATTTCCATCACAAAATATTATCGACGATGGGGCCGACACCGTCTTTAACCGGATCGACCGCCGGCAAGCCGGTTTCTTCCGTCGCCGCGGCCAATAATTTCTCCGTTTCGGCATCCGATACCTTGGACGTATTGATCGCAACGCCGACAGTTCGAACATCGGGATTGGTGAGCCGCGCCGCGCGTTCGCAAGCCTCGATAGTATCTGTGAAACTATGGGTCGGAATACTAGGCGTGCCGCGCATGTGCGGTCTGCCGGGATCATGACACAGCACAAGAATATCCGGCTGCGAACCATGGATAAGTCCCAGCGTCACGCCCGCATAGGACGCATGATGAATAGAGCCTTGCCCCTCGATCAAATCCCAATGGTCTTCTTCATTTTCCGGGCAGAGCCATTCGGTAGCCCCTGAAATGAAATCGGCAACCACCGCATCCACCGACACGCCTTCACCGGCAATAAAGATGCCGGTTTGGCCAGTGGCACGAAACGTACATTTTGCGCCACGTGCAACCATTTCCTTTTCGAGCGCAAGCGTCGTGAACATCTTGCCGACCGAGGTGTCGGTACCGACGGTCAGCAGCCGCTTGCCCCCACGTTTATGGCCGCGTCCCACATCGAAGGTTTCGGTGGGATGGCGAACGTCGGAAAGCTGACACCCCTTGGCTGCCGCGGCGTCCGCAAGCCCCGGCACAGACGCCAAGCTTGCATGGAGTCCGCTTGCAATATCGAAACCGAGATCGACTGATTTCATCAAGGTCTCGGCCCATACGTCGCTGATATATCCGCCCTGATTGGCAACGCCGACAATCAGCGTCTTCACGCCCTTCTCCGCTGCCTCGTCCAGCCCCATATCGGGCAAGCCGATATCAGCTTTGCAGCCATCAAGCCGAAGCTGACCAAGACACCAATCAGGACGCCAGAAGGCGACACCGTTCGCAGTCTTGGCCGCAAGCTGATCGACAGCATCGCCCAGGAACATCAAATATGGTGGTGTGATTTTCATCATCGCGCTCCCGCACGGGCTGGCTTACGCCGCCGCTTACCCTTGGCAACAGATTTGAACGCGTCATACATGATCGACATTGCCCGGTCGACCTGTTCTTTCGGCGTCGTCATCGGCGGCACGAGACGAATTACATTTTTCATATCCCTGACGCCGCGAATTTGAAAGATAAGGCCTTTGTCCATGCAGTAGTCGAATATCTTTTGCGTTTCCTCGTTCGCCGGTTTCTTCGTCCTACGATCTTTGACCAGTTCGATTCCGAGCAGCACGCCCCGGCCTCGAATATCGCCGACCAGTTCAAACTCGCGCGCCATCTTGCGAAACGCACCCTTGATCTTCTTTTCGATCTTGGCCGCCTTACCCGGCATATCCTCATCGACCACGATATTCAGGCTTTCCTCGCCGGCGGCACACAGTACCGGATCGGTAGCGTGGGAGCGGGTCGCGAAATATCCGTTATCGTCAGCCTTCTGGGCCACCTCGGCGGTGCTGCAAACTGCCGAAATCGGCAGTCCGCCCCCGAAATGTTTCGAGATCGCGATGATATCGGGTTTGACGCCTTTTTCATGTTGAAACCCGAATAGTTTGCCGGTCTTGCCCAGCCCGGTTTGCGCTTCATCGAAAATCAACATCATGCCGCGCTTGTCGCAGGCCTTACGAACCGCTTTGTAGTATCCTTCCGGCGGCACGATCACCCCGCCAGCACTTAAAATTGGCTCGGCGATAAATCCCGCCGGTTTGGCGGTGAAGTTTGCATCTGCCAATTCCATGCTGATACGCAAGCATTCGAAGCCGCATTTCTTTTTGTGGTTCTGACCAACCGGGCAGCGATAACAGTAAGGGGTCAGCACCGAATTGGTGCCCGGCGCGACGGCGCTGTGTTTCCAACGCGACCAATTGAAGGACAATGAGCGAGTGACATAGGACGTCGATCCATGCAGGCCCGCATGCAATCCGATGATATCGAGCCCTCCGGTTGCCTTGCGCGCGAGGTCTACGGAACCTTCGATCGAATCCGACCCGCTGACCAGAAACAAAGATTTTTCCAACGGCTTGGGGAGCAGTTTGCCGAGCGTCTCGTGCAACTTCAGCCGGGGCACGTGGAGCATTGTATTGGTAGAGTGCATCAAAGACTTCATGGTCTTTTCGATGACCGCAACAATGCGGGGGTGCTGATGGCCGAGCGCGGCGCCCATCTGACCCGATTGAAAATCGAGATACTCCTTCCCGTCCGTATCGGTGACAACGGTGCCTTCGGATTTGGCCAGAACCGGGCGCTTTTCCAGGCCACCCATATAGCTTCCGGACTCGGTCGGAAACATCCAACGATTAACAACTTCGCGTACTTTTTTCCTATTCATGTCACGTGGCCTCCCTAATTTCGCCATATTTGGCGGGCATCCTAGCGGACAGGATGGGATACGGGAATGGACTATGGAAACCACGATAGGTAAGGAGTGGAATAGTGCCATCTCACGAAGCTGCCGTTGCCGCGAACAGGTTCGGTCTCGGTGCCCGTCCGGGCGAACTCGATCAGATCGGCCGTGATCCGAAGGCCTGGCTCGCCAATCAACTCAACACGCGCCAAGTGCTGCCGCCTGAGCTGAGGGATCTGCCTCACAGTTCGGAGAACGTTCGGCTTTTCTTCGTCGCTAAAAAAATGATGCGGCAAGCGAAGAAGAACAAAGACCGGTCGCGCCGCAAGATGATGCGGAAAAGAATCCGTCGCGCCTTTCAAAAAGAAGCCGCGGCGCACAGTCTCGCCGCAGTCAATTCGGATCAGCCGTTCCGGGAGAGGCTGGTGCGATTTTGGGCCAACCATTTCACTGTGTCAGTCCGCAAC
>DLVK01000301.1:0-3866 GCA_003444235.1 Rhodospirillaceae bacterium | reverse complement strand
CTCGACCGTTATCAGCAGGCTGGCATTTGGAACCAGACGCCATATCTCAATCAACAGGGCTTAGAACGGTTGCGCGCAGGTCTTTTGTCCGGCGGCCTAATCAGCCGCGAAATCCCGTATGATGAGATTGCCGACATGAGGTTCGTCGAGCAGGATTAATCCAAAAACAGGGAGGTACAAATGGGGTCCCCGGTCGTACATTTTGAAATTCACGCCACCGATCGCAAGGAGCTAAAGGGCTTCTACCAGGATTTATTCGGGTGGAAGATCAAAGACAATAACCCGCTCGGCTACGGTCTGGTGGATACCGATGCGGAAAATAAGGGTATCGGCGGCGGGCTCTACGAGGGCGAGCACGCTCCCGGTGTCCTCGTCTATGTTGAAGTCGATGATCCTGAATCCTATCTCGACAAAGTCGAGGAGATGGGTGGCGAGATCGTGGTTCCCGTCACCGAAATTCCGGGAATGGTCACATTCGCGGTCTTCGAGGACCCACAAGGAAATAAAATGGGATTGGTAAAGACGGGCTAGCGCAATGCCCAGCGTCGTCACCCAGCTCATTGGCCGCGCCGTCGAGCTCCGCGATGGCGAACTCAGGGCGTTACTGCTCGGGTTTGGCTATTTTTTCTGCTTACTCTGCAGCTATTACATCCTGCGTCCGCTCCGCGACGAGATGGCGCTGCAGGTCGGCTACGAACATTTCCAGCTTTTGTTCACGGGCACCTTTTTCGCCATGCTGTTGGCATTACCGCTTTATGGCTGGCTGGTGGGACATTTTCCAAAACGCCGGATCGTACCGATCGCGAATTTATTCTTCGTCGCCAATATCATTGGCTTCTGGCTGCTTCTGCTGATCAACCCCGAAGGCGCAGCCCGGAAATACGTTGCGGGCGGCTTTTTCATCTGGGTCAGCGTTTACAATCTTTTCGTGGTTTCGATTTTCTGGAGCCTGTTGGCCGACCTGTTCCGCGAGGAACAAGGCAAACGTCTGTTTGGATTTATCGCTGCCGGCGGAACCGCCGGCGCCCTGCTGGGCCCTATGATCACGATCCAGCTCGCGGAACCGCTTGGTCCGGTACATCTGCTGCTTATCTCGACCGCTTTTCTGCTGCTGGCGACGTATTTCGCGAGCGCGATGGGTCGTTCGGCAGCCGAATTCAATAAAGACTCCGCCAAAACGAAGGACCAAGTGATTGGTGGCAATCCGTTTGCCGGTGCCATTGAGACCATGCGCTCGCCTTTCTTGTTGATGATCGCCCTTTACATCTTGCTGCTCACCGCCACCAACACGGTGTTGTATTTTCAACAAGGCGAAATCGTCTCGAAAGCGTTTACCGATTCCGCCGAGCGCACCCGGTTTTTCGCTACCATCGACCTGATCGTGAGCCTGCTCACCATAGGTATCCAAATCTTCGGCACCGGACGCATTCTCACTAAGCTCGGGCTCGGCTTTGCGTTGGTCGCACTACCGGTGATCACCTTGTTCGGCTTCGCTGCCTTAATGGTGAGTCCCGTGCTCGGGATCGTTGTCGCCGTGCAGTCGATACGCCGCGCAAGCGACTTTGCGCTCGCCATTCCGGCCCGCGGCGTGTTGTTCACCACTGTCGATGAAGAAGCCAAATACAAAGCAAGGAACTTCCTCGATACGGTTGTGTTCCGCGGCGGAGACGCGGCTTTCGGCTGGGTCTATCACGGCTTTAAGGCCACCGGACTGGACCTGACCTCAATCGCCGCTATTTGTTTACCTATCAGCGCGCTTTGGGCCTTTGGTGGCCACCGGCTTGGGAAAGCGCATCAGAAACGTGTCGAAAGCAATGGCAAGTAAGGGAGGCCCCGACATGCCTGATTTCACCGAAGTTTCCCGCAAAAATTTTCTCAAACTCGCGAGCGCTTCGGGGCTAGCAATTGGATTGAGGAGCGTACCAACCCTCGCTGCCCAGCCCATCGCTAGTCGCAAAATACCCAAGACGGGCGAGCCAATGCCGGTGATCGGCGTCGGTACAGCGCGCGTGTTCGATATTTCGCCCACCGACGAGGCGGACATGGCGATCCGGGAAAAAGTACTCAACATTCTTTTTAACGGTGGCGGCAAAATGGTCGATACCGCCCCCTCCTACGGACTCGCCGAAGATGCTGTCGGTGTGTTGTTCGAGCGTATGAAGGCACGCGACAAGGCTTTCCTGGCGACCAAAGTACGCACAACGGGAGAGGCGGAAGGCATCGCCGAAATGGAAGAGAGCTTCAAATATCTCCGCACCGACAAGATCGATTTGATGTACGTCCATAATCTCCGCGATACCAAGACCCAGATCAAAACCATACGTAACTGGCGGGAAAAGGGCCGCCTCCGATATCTGGGCGTCACCCATTTCAAAATGCGGGCCATGGATAAGCTGATTCAGACTGTTGAGCAGGAGCCGATGGACTTCGTACAAATGAAGTATTCGCTTAAAAACCCGGACGCCGCGGAGAAGCTGTTTCCGCTCTGCCAGGAAAAGGGCGTGGCTGTCGTGATCAACCGAGCTTTCGAACGTGGCAAGATGTTCCGAGCCGTAAAGGGCAAGAAGCTTCCTGAATGGTCAGTCAAAGAGCTCGATTGCAAAAGCTGGGCGCAGTTTTTCCTGAAATTTGCCCTCGGCCACCCGGCGGTAACTTGCGTCATCCCCGGGACGGACAAGCCGGAATATATGATCGACAATTTGGGCGCAGGTCGGGGCCCGATGCCCGATGCAAAACAATCGAAGAAAATGATCGACTATTGGCGGAGTCTGTAGAAATGACTGATTTCAACCGAAAGGAATTCCTCAAATTGACCACCGCGACGGCCCTGGGTACCAGCCTGCCGGCCATGCCTGCGTTGTCAGCAAAGAAGATCCGCACCAAGAAAATTCCCAAAACCGGCGAGGAGTTGCCAGTGATCGGCGTTGGTACGTCCCGCGTTTTCGACATACGCGACGAGCCCGATGCGTTTCCGAGCCGGGAAGAAGTTTTGCGCCTTCTGTTCGAGGCCGGCGGCAGCGTCATCGATTCTTCGCCCATGTATGGCAGTGCCGAAGGGGTGGTCGGCGACCTGCTGGCCAAAATGGGAGACCGCGCCAAAGCCTTCATCGCAACCAAGGTCTGGACCGATGGGCAGCGGGAAGGCATCGCCGAGATGAACGAGAGCTTTTCGCTGTTCAAAACCCAGAAGATCGACCTGATGCAGGTCCACAATCTGGTCGACACCCGAACCCAGCTCAAAACCATGCGGGCCTGGAAAGACGAAGGTCGGTTTCGCTATCTCGGAATTACCCATTACGTTCCCGAAGCCATCGACGACGTGATCGCGGTGATCGAGCGGGAACCGTTGGATTTTCTGCAAATGATGTATTCGTTGGATGAGCCGGAAGCCGCCAACCGCCTGTTACCGCTTTGCCAGGAAAAAGGCATTGCCTTCCTCGCCAATCGCCCATTTGCGCGCGGCAGCCTCTTTCGTATGACGCGCGGCCTGGAACTACCCGGGTGGGCCAAAGAATTCGGCATCGACAGCTGGGCGCGATTTTTCCTTAAATTCGTTATCGCCCATTCGGGCGTCACCTGCGCCATCCCCGGCACCGACAAACCGAAATACATGACCGACAATTTAGGGGCCGGCTACGGCCCGCTACCGGACGCGAAGATGCAAGCGAAGATGCTGAAATTCTATCGCAGCCTCTAACGCGATGATTACCCGCTCAATCCCCGCCACCGGCGAGCAAATTCCCGTCATCGGGCTCGGCACCTGGCAAGGTTTCGATATCGGCAGCGATCCCAGCGAGCGCGCCGGCCGGGAAGCGGTGCTGCAAACATTGTTCGACGGTGGTGGGACCGTCGTCGATTCCTCGCCC
>DLVK01000052.1:0-2849 GCA_003444235.1 Rhodospirillaceae bacterium | reverse complement strand
TTGGTGTAGAGCACGGCTTTGGCATCCGCCATTATCCGAGCGGTCGTAACGTTTACATCGTCCAGACCCGCATGGCAGGCCGTATGCGCACTGTGACAATCGGCCCTGCATCGGTCCTCACTCGTTACCAGGCGCAGATGGTCGCGCGCCGCGTCATCGCTTACGCGCAGGTCGGTCGTGATCCGGCGACCGAACGCCAGCGTATCCGGTCTGCGCCGAGCTTCGCCGATTTCGTGACCGAATATTGGGAGCGCTGGGCACCACGCTGGAAAGCATCGACCCTCGAAACGCACACCGGCTATCGCCGCCGCTATCTCGATGACGCCTTTGCTGGTGTCTACATCGACGAACTTAACGAGGGCCATGTGACCAGCTGGTTTGCGGACCTAAACAATCGGACCGGGCCGGGAGCATCGAACCGGACCTTCGAAATCCTCAAACACATGCTGAACAAGGCTGAGGAATGGGGCTACCGGCTCGAAAACACCAACCCGTGCCGCTCGGTCCGGCCTAATCGCAAGCGCCAGTGCGAGCGCTTCATGACCAATGAAGAACTCGCCCGTCTGGGTTCAGAGCTGGCAAAATCGCGCGCATCAGAGGATCGCACCAAGCAATGCGCGGGCGCGGCCCTCACGCTCCTGCTGCTGACCGGCTGTCGGAAGAGCGAAATCCTCACGCTCGAATGGAGCGACGTTAAGGGCAATCGGCTCCACCTGCGCGATAGCAAAACCGGCCCACGAACGGTTTGGCTCGGCTCGGCAGCCCGTCAAGTTATCGCCGCTCTTCCGCGCTTCGAAAGGATCCCCTACCCGTTTTGGAATTACAGCTATAGCAAGCCGCTGCGATGCGTGAATGGATTTTGGCGCAGGTTGAGAGACGAAGCAGGACTACCCGGCGTTCGCATTCACGATCTACGTCATACGTTTGCAAGCCACGCGGCCATGAACAAAGAGACATTGCCGATGATTGGCCGTCTGCTTGGCCATGCAAATGTGCAGACCACCGCCCGCTATGCTCATCTCGATGACGGTCATTTGCTTGAAGCGGTGCAGCAAATCGGCGATTTGCTCGAGTGCATGCTAAATTGAGCAAGCGGAACAGAGCTGAAAAGATTTCAGCTTTCGCCGAGTGACTTCCTTGTAAATGTCGTGCTTCTTCGTCGACCGGCCAGCAGCATCCAGAGAGGTACCTGGCGCTTCGATCGGGAATGCAACGAAATGACGGGCATAAGGGGGAAGGTCCGCTTAGCGCCCCAATTTCAGACATATGACCACACTATCTGTTTGCCCAAAAGCGGACGTCCAATCCGTCCCGTTCGACGGCCGACTAGTTTGAAAGTCCGGAATGGAGGTTTTGAGACAGAATTCACATGAAGCGGAGACTTTATGCTCGAACTGGTACTCCAATCAGTTGACGCAAGCGTTCACGGATTTCCTCGTAAACCGGCACGGCGACTTCCTCTCCGACCTCCACGGTGACTGCCAGACCATAAGGAATTGCGTCGTCAAGCTCGCCTGCTGCTGCCTTGCAAGCCACCTTCAAGACAAGATCGCCGTCATCGACAAATGCCTTCGCCTCATCACCTTCCCACCGGCGGTGATAAACGGTGCCTCTCCCGAAGGCGTTGTGGGAGGGCTGTTGCTTCGAGTTGCTGACGCCCAACGAAAGCCCTTTGTCACTTCCAGGCTCTACCTCGAATTTTGCCATTCGGTACATTCGATGGTCGGTATTTAGCGGCGTGAACCACCCGACCGTAGCGGTAACGGCTCTGAACCCAGCCATATTTTCGAGTTGGGGTGGCAGCGGAATGCGGAATTCATCGGTTTCCTTCGCATGAATGGTGTTCCATCCAATCATGGTCGCGCGACGCTCAGTGCAGTCGATGACCTTGCCGATATCGACCATTCCGAACCCCAAGAACCGAGTGGCGTCCTCCCGCTGGTGTTCCCAGTAAGTATTCCCGATTTCCTTCGAAATTTCCGCGACTTTTGTCGCCAAGCCATCATCCCATTTTGCCGCATGAACCAGCAATGTTTTTGCGAGTACGGCATGGAAGGCTTCATTGACGCCAGGATGGGGCGGTTCTGCCGGAATATCATCCAATGCTTCGAGAACCTTTAGCGCGCTGTGTGTGGCCAATGCGGTCGCTACACTCGTACCGCTAAAGTTGAGCTTTCTTGTCAATTCACCGCTTGGACCGGGTGCAGCAGCACCAATGCCAAAGAAGCGACCGGGCTGCGCGACCGGATACACCGAGATCGGCTCCAGATTACTCGTTGTTCGAACATGCTCTCGACCGCCCGGGAGCAAGATTTCCGGTTTTACGCCTCGCAGATAGCCGAGTCCAAGCGCGGAGCTTGGGTTAGGCAGGCACTCTGTCTCATAGGGGTCGAGAGCCATTGGCCCTGCTCCGTTAGGTTCGATAGTATCTGCATGGCACGCGCCAACAGTTAGAGCGTTCATGCCTTCGGATGGTGATAACAGGCGGCGGGTTGCGCGTTGCCGAAGGATTGCTCGCAGCAAAATGTTTTCGCGCTCTTTGGCGGTGGCAGCTTCAAAGTCCGCCCAAGCCCCAACGTCATCCAATGGAATGGGATCTGGGATGTTGCCGGCGCTGACGAGCACTAAAACGCCGTACTCCCACGAAAGGTAGTCAATCAGGCGTGCCCAAGGGCTCAAAACACCGGAAAAGCGACGGTTCAGATCACCGAGCGATAGATTGACCACTTTGACGTTGGGTGCGGTTGGCTCAGCATCGCCTTCGCCGACAAACATCCTGAGGAAGCTCCGCCAAACGAGATCGATCGCCAGCTTATTTGGCGGCATAAGCTCGCGCCGTTGACCATCGA
>DLVK01000005.1:0-8294 GCA_003444235.1 Rhodospirillaceae bacterium | reverse complement strand
ATGGCTAAAAAGAGTGCGATAGAGAAGAACAACCGCCGACGTCGGATTGCCGCAAAGTTTGCGGCGAAACGGAACGCCTTGCGCGAGATTGCCAATGATCAAACGCTGCCCGCGGAGGAACGATTTGCCGCGCGGCTCAAACTCTCGCAGCTGCCGCGCAATTCCGCGCCGGCGCGCATCCGCAATCGATGTGAGGTTACCGGCCGTCCTCGCGCTTTTTATCGCAAATACAAAATGTCTCGCATTGCATTGCGGGACCTCGCTTCCACCGGGCGTATCCCCGGTATGGTCAAGTCAAGCTGGTAGGAGAAACGCATCCATGACGATGAGCGATCCTTTAGGCGATATGCTGACACGTATTCGCAATGGCCAGCGGAACAATTCCGCTACCGTTATTTGTCCGGCATCGAAGCTGCGGGCCAATGTGCTCGGCGCACTCGAGCGCGAAGGCTATATCCGTGGATTTAGCTGGGCCGAGTTACGTGCCGGTATTCAGGAGCTTACGATCGAACTGAAATATCATGACGGCGAACCGGTAATCCGCGAAATCTCACGCGTATCGACCCCGGGCCGCCGGGTTTATTCGCGCATTAAGGATTTGCGGCGCGTCTATAACGGTCTTGGCATTTCGATCCTGTCGACACCGCGTGGCGTCCTGTCCGACGCCGAAGCGCGCGAGCAAAATGTCGGCGGTGAAGTGCTGTGTCAGGTGTTTTAGGCGTCTGGCCGTAGGGAGAAAACAATGTCCCGAGTAGGAAAAAATCCAGTTGCTATTCCCGACGGCGTCGATGTGTCGATTGCCGGTCGAGTACTGACTGCAAAAGGCAAGCTTGGAGAGTTGACCGTGCCTTTGCATGATGCGGTCACCGTGGAGCTTGAAGACGGTAGCGTAACCGTGCAACCGAATGATCAGTCCAAACAGTCAAGATCGCTTTGGGGCACGACCCGCAGTTTGGTCGATAATGCAGTCGCCGGCGTATCGGAAGGCTTTACAAAAAAGCTCGAGATCAATGGCGTTGGTTACCGCGCGCAGCTGAAAGGCAAAGTGCTGAATTTGCAGCTTGGCTACAGCCACGACATCGAGTTTCCGATCCCCGAGGGGATTTCTATTGCGCTTGAGGGTGATCGGGATAGCGTGATTTCGGTGAGCGGTGCGAACAAGCAGCTAGTCGGTGAAGTAGCGAGTAAAATTCGCGGCTTCCGAAAGCCCGAGCCTTATAAGGGAAAAGGCATCAAATATGTCGGCGAATATATCCTGCGCAAAGAAGGCAAGAAGAAGTAGAGGGCGCAAATCATGTTGAGCGCGAAGAAACTGTTTGATCGGCGGAAAAGGCGGAACCGCTACAATTTAAAGCGTGCCGCCAATGGCAAAGCACGGCTTTCCGTATTCCGTTCGAATATTCACATATATGCCCAGGTGATCGACGATGCCAGCGGCAAAACGTTGGCTGCGGCGTCGAGCACGGAAAAGGATATTCGTGGCAAGTTGGAATCCGGTGGCAACAAGGATGCCGCCGGTGAAGTTGGTAAATTAATCGCCGAACGAGCTAAGAAGGCCGGCATCTCGGATGTGGTTTTCGATCGCGGTGGATACGCCTATCACGGACGCGTCAAGGCTTTGGCCGAGGCAGCCCGCGAAGGTGGATTGGCGTTTTAAGGGAGATCCAGAACAATGGCACGGGAACCTCAAGGAAGAGGTCGCGGACGCGGCCGGGGCCGGGGACGGGACGAGCAAAACGATCAACCGGAATTGATCGAGAAGCTCGTTGGTATCAACCGCGTCGCCAAGGTGGTTAAAGGCGGACGCCGTTTCGGTTTTTCTGCCGTTGTCGTCGTAGGTGACGGCAAGGGCCGTGTCGGACACGGCCTCCCCAAAGCACGCGAGGTGCCGGTGGCCATTCGGAAGGCGACGGAAAGCGCGCGCAAGCAGCTGATCCGGGTACCGCTTCGCGAAGGCCGTACACTACATCATGACGTGCGCGGACGGTTCGGTGCCGGCCGGGTAGTGCTCCGCAACGCGCCACCGGGTACCGGCATCATTGCCGGTGGTCCGATGCGCGCAGTGTTCGAAGCGCTTGGCATGCAGGATGTCGTAGCGAAGTCTGTCGGCAGTGCCAATAACCACAATATGATTAAAGCAACCTTCGACGCGCTTTCCAGGTGTGCTTCGCCCCGCCTTGTTGCAAGCAAGCGCGGTAAAAAAGTAGGCGAGATCGTGGGCCGTCGCAGTGAAAGCGATACGGTGAAGGATATTGCCAATGGCTGATGGAGCAAAAACTGTTCGCGTCACCCAGACTGGCAGTCCAATTCGGCGTCAGGGGGATCAACGTGCGACACTGATCGGGCTCGGTCTCAACAAGATGAACCGGACTCGCGAGCTTAAGGATACCCCGGCAGTACGGGGCATGATCGCTAAGGTGAAACATTTAGTGCGGGTCGAAGAGGCGGGTTAACGCCGTTTTTCGACCTGACATGAGGTCAGGACCATGCAACTCAACGAACTTTCCGATAAGCCCGGCGCCAAGCGGAACCGAAAGCGCGTAGGTCGTGGCGAAGGGTCGGGTACCGGCAAGACAGCGGGCCGCGGCCAAAAAGGGCAGAAATCACGAAGCGGCGTTTCCATCAACGGCTTCGAGGGCGGTCAGATGCCGCTTTACCGACGCCTGCCGAAACGGGGTTTCACAAACATCTTCCGCAAGAACTTTGTCGAAGTGAATGTCGGTCGTCTGCAGCAAGCGATTGATGCAGGAAAACTGGATGCGAAAAAAACCATTGATGGTGAAGCGTTGGTGGCGGCTGGTGTGGTTCGCCGGTTGAAAGATGGCGTTCGCCTCTTAGGTAATGGGGAGTTAAAAACGAAACTGACCTTAGAGGTCGCGGGCGCTTCGAAAGGGGCAATCAGCGCCGTCGAAGCTGCAGGTGGCTCTGTTGTGTTGCCGCCTTCCGATGAAGCGGCGCCGGAAAAGGACGGTAAGAAGAGTAAAAAGGAGGCCAAGGCGGACGTCAGTGACGATAAATCCGATGCGCCTGCCGAAGAAGCGCCCGAGAAGGATGCCGACGGGGAACAAGACGCGTAAAGCTCAGTTGAACTGTCTATAGACCGAGAGAACGATAATGGCATCAGCTGCCGAACAGTTAGCCGCTAATTTCAACTTCAGTGCCTTCAGTAAGGCAACGGAGTTGAAAAAGCGTATCTGGTTTACGCTGGGGGCGTTGGTGATCTATCGCCTCGGGACTTATATCCCGCTTCCGGGTATCGATCCCCAAGTCATCAAGGATATTTTCGATCAGGGCGCGGGCGGTATCACCGACCTGATGAACATGTTCACCGGCGGAGCGCTCGGCCGGATGAGCATATTCGCGCTCAATATCATGCCTTATATCTCGGCCGCGATTATCATGCAGCTGTTGCAATCGACGGTGCCTAAATTCGAGGCGATGAAGAAGGAAGGCGAGCCGGGCCGCAAAAAACTTAACCAATATACCCGCTACGGCACTGTATTTCTTGCAGCATTCCAGGCCTATGGGCTTTCTGTCGGTGTCGAGGGGATAACCTCCGCCTCCGGCACCGCTGTTTTGTCGCCTGGCTTCTTTTTCCGGGCGACGACGGTAATTTCGCTAGTCGGCGGCACTATTTTCCTGATGTGGCTCGGCGAACAAGTTACTCAGCGTGGCGTTGGTAACGGCATATCGTTGATTATTTTTGCCGGTATTGTGGCCGAATTACCGTCGGCATTGGTACAGACCATGGATCTCGGCCGACGCGGTGTGCTCTCCGCTCCGATTATCATCGGTATTCTGGTTCTGGCAGTTGTCGTGATCACGGTCATCGTTTTCATCGAACGTGCACAACGTCGCATCGTGGTCCAATACCCCAAAAGGCAAGTTGGCCAGCGGATGTTTGGCGGTGAATCCTCCCATATCCCGCTTAAAGTCAACACGCCCGGCGTGATCCCGCCGATTTTTGCAAGCTCGATCCTATTGCTGCCGCTTTCGGTATTCCAATTCGCCGGCAATCAGGGCCCGGAATGGCTGAATACGATGATCGCTTGGCTCGGTCGCGGTCAGCCCGGATTTTTGGCGCTTTATGTCTTTTTCATCGTCTTTTTCACTTTTTTCTATACCGCGATCGTGTTCAATCCGCAGGAAACGGCGGAAAATCTCCGCCAACATGGCGGCTTCGTACCGGGCATTCGTCCAGGCAAGAACACGGCCGATTATCTCGATCACGTATTGACGCGGCTCACAGTGCTGGGTGCAATCTATCTCGTGATCGTTTGTATTATTCCCGAATGGCTGATCTCGCAGTACAACGTGCCGTTTTATTTCGGTGGTACGAGTCTTCTGATCGTTGTCAGCGTCACAATGGATACTGTGGGTCAGGTGCATTCGCACATGTTGGCGCATCAGTATGAAGGCTTGATCAAGAAGTCACGGCTGCGAGGGCGTCGGGGATGAACATAATCTTGCTTGGACCGCCCGGTTCCGGAAAGGGCACCCAAGCAAAACGTTTAGAAGCCCGTCATGGTTTGGTTCAGGTATCGACGGGGGAAATACTGAGAGATGCGGTTGCCAAGGAATCGGAACTGGGACTGCTGATAAGAACAAAGATGGACTCGGGAGAATTGATCTCCGACGACATCGTATTGGAGGTAATTCGGACCAGATTGGCCGAACCGGATTGTGAGTATGGTGTAGTGTTTGACGGATTTCCACGCACCGTGGCGCAAGCCGAAGCCTTGGAGGAAATGGGAACGACAACCGGCCACAACGCGGACGTGGTCATAATGCTGGAGGTAGATGATTCGGAGCTGATTTCGCGCATCGAACAGCGCGCAAAAGAAGCCAATGACGGTGAAGTTCGATCAGACGATACGGTCGATATTCTCAAGCATCGCTTGCAGGCTTACCGCACATGGACAGCGCCGATCATACCGTTTTATGAGCAACGTGAATTGTTGCAAAGGGTTGATGGAACAAAACAAATTCACCAGGTGACCGATGCTATTGAAATCATCGTCGCCGGTATAGACAGAAACTGAGAGGAATTGACAGGATGCGATCATCACCTATAATCCCGCGGCTTCGGGCTCGGAAGCTCGTGTTTCCGGCATTGCGGGGCTTGGGGCAGCATACTGTTTGAACGAGTAGACGACGCGGCGCTTAAGAGAGCGATAGCGCAGCGGCGTCAGCTCTGAAATATTGGCAAGTGTTTGTGATTTAATGAAGATTTTCGCGAGGATCAAATCGTGGCGCGCATAGCAGGTGTAAACATTCCAACTCAAAAACGGGTGGAAATAGCGTTGACCTACATTTTCGGTATCGGCCGTCAAAAGGCGACCGAAATTTGCCAAAAATGCAACATTGCCCGGGAAACCCGTGTCAATGAATTGAGTGAACAGGAAGTCATCGGCATTCGTGAGGTGATCGACCGGGACTATATCGTCGAGGGCGATCTTCGCCGCGACACGGCGATGAACATCAAGCGTTTGATGGATCTTGGGACCTATCGCGGTTTGCGCCATCGAAAAGGCTTGCCGGTACGCGGCCAGCGTACTCACACCAACGCACGGACGCGCAAAGGTCCGGCCCGTCCGATCGCGGGTAAGAAGAAGGTTTAAAGGGTCATGGCCAAACAAGCGGCAACGCGTGTTCGCCGGCGCGAGCGCAAAAACATCACATCGGGCGTGGCCCACGTGAATGCGACTTTTAACAACACGATGATCACCATCGCTGATGTGCAGGGCAATACAATCGCCTGGTCGTCTGCCGGCGGTATGGGATTCCGTGGATCGCGTAAGTCGACACCCTATGCGGCACAGGTTGCTGCGGAGGATTGCGGCAAAAAAGCGATGGAGCATGGCATGAAAACGCTGGAAGTCAGGGTCAAGGGACCGGGCTCGGGCCGAGAGTCGGCACTGCGTGCGCTTCAGGCTGTTGGCTTTACGATTACGGCAATTAAGGACGTAACGCCGGTGCCGCACAACGGCTGCCGGCCGCCGAAACGTCGCCGGGTCTAGTATTGGGGTTTGGCGCCGCTCTATTTCGGCGTCGATGTGGCCGGTTAGGATCGGCCGCCGTTTAAATTTGAGATTATGAGGGCACGAACGTGATCCAAAAAAATTGGCAAGCACTGATCAAACCGAACAAGCTGAACATCGAGCCGGGGGCCGACAACGAACGCGTCGCGACCGTCGAGGCCGAGCCTCTCGAGCGCGGTTTTGGGCTGACACTGGGCAATGCGTTGCGTCGGGTGCTGTTGTCGTCGCTGCAAGGCGCGGCGGTAACCTCGATCCAGATCGAAGGTGTGCTGCATGAGTTCTCCTCGATCCAAGGGGTGCAGGAAGACGTCACAGACATCGTACTTAATGTTAAAGCATTGGCTTTGCAGCTTCACAGCGAAGGTCCGAAACGGATGAGCCTGTCTGCCACCGGCCCGGGCCCTGTTACTGCGGCTCAGATCGATACCGGACACGACATTGAAGTGATGAATCCCGACCTAGTGATCTGCACCCTCGACCGTGACGCCAGCATAAATATGGAACTGGTTGTCGAGACAGGTAAGGGATATGTCGCCGCGGCGATGAACCGGCCGGCGGATGCGCCGATTGGCCTGATTCCCGTGGACTCGATTTTCAGTCCCGTACGTAAGGTGTCGTACAAGGTCGAGAACAGCCGTGTTGGACAAGTGACCGACTATGACAAGCTCTCGATGGTCCTGGAGACCAACGGTACGGTGACACCGGATGATGCGGTGGCTCTTGCGGCGCGCATACTCCAAGATCAATTGCAGCTGTTTATCAATTTCGAGGAGCCGACGGCTCAAGTCGAAGAGGATGCACCGTCAGAGCTTCCGTTCAACAAGCATTTGCTCCGCAAAGTGGACGAACTCGAACTATCGGTGCGCTCCGCCAATTGCCTCAAGAACGACAATATCGTCTATATCGGCGATTTGGTGCAGAAGTCGGAAGCGGAAATGCTGCGGACACCGAATTTTGGGCGCAAGTCTCTGAACGAAATCAAGGAAGTGCTAACCCAAATGGGCCTCCATCTCGGTATGGAGGTGGTCAATTGGCCGCCGGACAATATCGAAGATATGGCGAAAAAACTCGAGGAGCCGTTTTAGCCTTTTTGGCGATGGCATCCCGACCGGAGGATTAATTCCATGCGACACCGTATGAGCGGGCGCAAGCTCAACCGCAAATCTCAGCATCGCCGGGCGATGTTTGCCAATATGGCGGCGGCTTTAATTAAGCACGAGCAAATCAAGACGACTTTGCCGAAGGCGAAGGAGTTGAAGCCGATTGTCGACAAGCTGATCACGCTCGGCAAAAAGGGTCGGCTACATGATCGCCGTAGGGCTTATGCCATGTTGCGCGACGACGCGACGACCGCGAAGCTTTTCGAAACATTGGGTCCGCGATACGAAGAACGGGCTGGAGGCTACACGCGTGTATTGAAGGCCGGTTTTCGGTTTGGCGATTCCGCACCGATGGCGGTGATCGAATTGGTCGATCGCGATCCCGATGCGAAGGGTCAGGATTCGGGCCCGATCGAAGAAGACGATATCGAGGTGACCGAAGAAGCGTAACCGCGGCACTTTTTTGCTGATTTTAAAGCCGGTCCCCAGGGGCCGGTTTTTTTATCGGCTTGTTCTGTTTTCAGGGAAGCATTACATACCGGATATGATTTTTGCGTTTATGAAACGAACAATAATATCGTTCACGCTGATTGCGGCACTTTTTGGCACGCCCGCAATGGCGGAAACGCGGACAGTGCCGGCGGATCGCACGCAAGTCACGCTGTCCTTCGCGCCGGTGGTCCGACAAGTGGCGCCGGCAGTGGTTAATATTTATGCCAAAGTCGTACGCAAACGCCGGGCACAGTCGTTATTCGACGATCCGTTTTTCCGTAGATTTTTCGGCGAGGGAATACCCCGTGGCCGCACTCGAAAGCGGATGCAAAAATCGCTTGGGTCCGGCGTTATAGTCGGAAAAAAAGGCATCGTGGTTACGAACCATCACGTGATCAAGAATGCCCAGCAAATCAAAGTGGTATTGTCGGATAGACGTGAATTCGACGCCAAAGTTTTGTTGAACGACAAAAAGACTGACTTGGCGGTACTGCGCATTCAAGCAGGCAAAGATCAATTGCCCACGGTTTCTTTTGGAGATGCGGATAAGCTCGAGGTCGGTGACCTGGTGATTGCTATCGGCAATCCTTTCGGCGTTGGCCAAACCGTTACCAGCGGTATCGTTTCCGCATTGGCACGGACAAATGTGGGTGTCTCGGAT
>DLVK01000195.1:0-3448 GCA_003444235.1 Rhodospirillaceae bacterium | reverse complement strand
ATTTAGCGGCCCGTCCACTTTCTCGATCCGTTCGATACAACTCGTCGTCAATTCAACCGGCGACAAGGATTTGTCTCGAATGGCATCGCGGGCGGCGATGGCCTCTAATTCAAAAGGGTCTGTCATGTCGATTCTACCAGCTGATCCTAGTTCGCAATAAATCGGAAGCGTCTTCGAAGGGCACCGGATGCGAAATCAAATATCCTTGCCCGAAACTACAGCCGAAATCTCTAAGCTGAGTGATTTCGTCGGTACTTTCGATCCCCTCGGCGATGATATCCATCCCGAGATCGCTGGCCAGGCTGGCAATGCCGCGAACGATATCCAGGCTGCTTTTGTCCTTCAGCATATTGGCAACGAAGGTCCGGTCGATTTTGAGTGTATCCAGCGGATAACGGTTGAGATAGCTGAGGCTGGAATAGCCGGTACCGAAATCATCGATAGCGAGGCGTACATTTTCGTCCTTCAATTTACGAAACGCGATTGCCGCGTGTTCCGGATCGTCGACCATCAAGGTTTCGGTAATTTCGAGCTTGATATCGCGATTCTCCAACCCCGCATCCTGAATAATACGCAGCAACTCATCGATCTCGTCGAACTCGAGCAGCTGGCGACCGGACACATTGATGCTCATGAAAATTGGCGGCTGGTTGGGAAAAGCCTTTTTGTGAATTTCGAGGAATTTCTTGTGGTCCGCCAGGGCCTGCTTCAACACCCAGCGGCCCATGGGAACGATCAGCCCCGTCTCTTCGGCAAACCCGATAAAATCGACCGGTGAAATTACACCCCGATCCGGATGTTCCCAGCGCATCAAGGCCTCGAGACCGGCGATATGCCCCCCCCGAAGGCCGATAATCGGCTGGTAATACATCATGAACTGTTCGTCCTCGATGGCACGAGTCAGGTCTTTTTCCAGCTGTATCCGCTTCGAGGCTTGCTCTTGCAGGGTCGTATCCTGATCCTCTCGATCGCTAGCTTGAAGAACCAGTTGCTGGGTCCAACGAAAACGCCGGAGGATAACTTGCAATAAAATCTTCAAAAGTGGATCGGCCCCATCGACCTTATCGCGCAGATGTTCGCGTTCGATAACGATCACTTCGGTGTCGACGGTTGCAGCTGCGGTCGCCGAGCGCACTTCGTCATCGATCAACGCCATTTCGCCGAACAATTCGTCCTCATGAAGCTTGTCGATGACGATCTTGCGGCCACGCTGCAAAGCGGAGATCTCCACTTCACCGCTGACGATGATATAGGCTTCGTCGCCCGGCTCGCCTTCACGAAAAATTTGCGCTCCGGGGAGAAAGGACTTTCGGGTTAACCGGTCCGGCATATCGCTCCCACCGTTATTTTTTGCGTATCTAAGACCGAACCCGGTTTGCGCGCAACTCCATTCCGGGGGGCACCTATCTAGCGAAGGTCGCAACGTGTTAGAAATGCACGAATAAATTAGACCCTCAAGGAGGCGGGATGGACCTGCAATTGGACGGTAAAACCGCGCTGGTGACCGGTGCCAGCCGAGGTATCGGCGAAGGCACGGCCAAGGTTCTGGCTATGGACGGCGTGCAATGCGTCGTCAGCGCTCGGCGTCTGGAACTTTTGGAGGCGCTCGCCGACGACATCGAAAGTTCGGGAGGCGTGCGCCCTATCCCGATCGCCAAGGACCTGTTCGAAAAAGGCGCCACCGCCGCGCTCGCCAAGGAAGCCGAAGAGGCACTTGGACGGATAGACATCCTGGTCAATTCCGCCGGTCGCAGCAAAAATCCGGAGGCGCCGAAAGACCTTCCCTTCGACTATCCCTCGGAACGTTGGGACGAGGAGATGTATTTGAATTACGGCGCCATTCGGGAAATCAGCTATGCGGTACTGCCAGGCATGATCGAACGTAGTTTCGGCCGGATCGTGAACATCACCGGCAAGTCCGAACCGGAACAGCCCCGCACGGCTAATCCG
Source organism: Rhodospirillaceae bacterium (assembly GCA_003444235.1). GTDB lineage: Bacteria > Pseudomonadota > Alphaproteobacteria > UBA8366 > UBA8366 > UBA8366. The sequence continues at coordinate 1,498 of DLVK01000195.1, read as the reverse complement.
CCGAAGGCCGCGGTTCATGCGTGGTCCAAAGGATTGTCGCGCAAAGTTGCGAAGGATGGGGTGACGGTGAATTGCATCCCGCCTGGCAAGATCGTCAGCGAGCAGATTCTGCGAAACTATTCGAAAGAGGAACGCGAGGCCTACGAAGGCTACGACATCACGCTGGGGATTTTCGGCGACCCGGCAGATATCGGACATCTCATCGCCTTCCTCGCCTCGCCGCTCGCCAGTCAAATCACCGGTACGGTGATCCCTGTCGATGGCGGGTTCCGAAAGTTCATGTTTTAGGGAGCGGCACGATGGCAAGAGATTGGCAATTGACCGGCAAAAAAGCCCTCGTCCCCGGCGAAAACGAGGTTGTGCAGGCGATCCGGGCGGCACTTGAGGCCGAAGGTGCGGAGGTTTCGACCGGCCCGGATGGGAATATAGACATCATTATTAACGCAGCGGCGGATATCCGTGACCCATCCTCTACTACGCTCGATTCCGATTCCAACAGTTGGGCGGCCGATATGGAACGCTGCTTCGAGGGACCGCGACGCCTAACTCACGACGTTCTGCCGGGCATGATCGAAAGCGGCTTCGGGCGTATCGTAAATGTAATCGGCAGTTTCGAGCCGATGCATTTTAATAGCGAATTCGCCGCCTGGGGCGCGATGGCAGCTTGGTCCAAAAGCCTGACCCGCGAAGTGGGCAAACACGGCATCACCATCAACGCGATCCAGCCAAGCGTTATCGACTGCGCCGCAACCCGATCCCAATGGTCGAATGAAGACCTTGAGACATATATCACCAAGCGGATTCCCAGCGGGCGAATGTGCACGCCCGAAGACATCGCGAGTTTGACCGTCTACCTCTGCTCGCCTTTTGCGCGATATGTCACCGGAACCATTATCCCCGTCGATGGCGGGATGGGACGACACCAACGCTAAGGTCACCTGTGTGGATAGACTGGCGGAATCGGATCGACCTTGTCCATTTCGTCCCCGAGCGCGGCCTCGATATCGCCTATCGCTTTGATCACTGCGTCGAAACGCAGGCCGACCTCCGAACTGTCCTCATCGGGAATATCAAGCCCAACCAGTTTGCCCAATTTCTGAATATCGGGTCGTACCTCACCAACTTCGCCGCTTGCGGGATCCTGCGGATCGGGCTCTTCGCTGGCCCCGGATAGGGTCTGCTCCAGATCCGGGTGAGTGCGATACCAGCCCACCTCCTGCTCATAGGCATGGGCGACCCGATAAAGCGTTGCTTCATCATAGGGCTTCGCCGATACCTGAAATCCCATCGGCAACCCGTCACTGAACCCGCACGGGACATTCATTGCAGGCACATTCGCGATATTGAACGGATAGGACAACATGCGCCGGGCGTGGGCCACCTTCTTGTTGAAATCTTCCGGCCGGCTGAGATTGGATCGCGTTTCACGAATGGGCTCCGGCGGAACGATATGACTGAGCCCGATCAACGCATCGTGATCTTCGTAAAGCGCCAATAG
>DLVK01000220.1:0-3614 GCA_003444235.1 Rhodospirillaceae bacterium | reverse complement strand
GATTCCGACCGTTGCAGAAGCGATGATGCTTGAGCGCGACATGCGATTGGTTGAAATGACGCGGGGCAGATATCACGCCGCCCATGTGTCGACCGCGGAAGGCATCGAAGTCATTCGACAAGCCAAAGCGCGCGGTCTCGATGTGACATGCGATACGGCTCCACATTATTTCGCGCTCAATGAGAATGCGGTCGGTGAGTATCGGAGTTTCGCCAAGCTCTCGCCGCCCCTGCGAAGCGAAGACGACCGGCTTGCCGTCGTCGCCGGCCTTGCGGATGGCACCATCGACGTTGTCGCTAGCGACCACACCCCCCAAGATCAGGATTCGAAACGCCTGCCGTTCATTCAAGCGGAATGCGGCGCTATCGGTTTGGAAACCTTGCTGCCGCTAACCTTAGAGCTGGTCCACAACAGCCAGCTTTCGATGCTCGATGCGCTCGACAAAATCACTTCGGCACCGGCAAAACTTTTCGGCCTACCAGGCGGCAAGCTGCAACGGGGCGCTCCGGCGGATATTGTGTTGTTCGATCCCGGCAAACCTTGGGTCCTGCGTGAAGAGAATTTCTCTAGTAAGTCCAAGAATGCCCCCTATGACGGACGGCCCGTGCAAGGTCAGGTACATCAGACCATCGTCGACGGGCGCACAGTCTTCGAAATCGCCGCATAAGAGACGATCTTGGACACCCCGTTTCCCTTTCTCGCGGTCGTCGCCGCATTGGGCTATTTTCTGGGCTCGATCCCATTCGGCCTAATATTCACCAAACTTGCCGGTCACGGTGATATTCGCGACGTTGGCTCAGGAAATATCGGTGCGACGAATGTGCTCAGAACCGGCAATAAAGCGATTGCGCTCGCTACGCTGATCTTCGATGCCGGAAAGGGCGCCGCGGCGGTATTACTTGCAGCCGAATATGGCGACGATGCGGTGATGGTCGCAGCAATCGCCGTCATGACCGGACATATTTTCCCAATCTGGCTCAGCTTTAAGGGTGGAAAAGGCGTGGCAACTGGCGGAGGCATTTTCCTAGCGATGGCATGGCCGGTTGGCCTGGGCGCGCTTGCGAGCTGGATAATTACCGCAATAGTCAGCCGCTATTCGTCCCTGGCGGCACTCGTGGCCGTCGCCTTGACGCCGCTTTTTGCGTATCTCTGGGCACCGCAGACGATGGCGGCAACAGTGGTGCTCGCCCTCTTGATCGTCTATCGCCACAAGGACAATATCGAACGGTTACTCGCTGGTACCGAAAGCAGGATCGGCGCAAAAAAATAATGAGAGGGAGAAATGGCCGGGGCAGAGGCAATCGAGGTGATCCCGACCGGTAAGGCGTGCGGTGCGGAAATTCGCGGCGTGGACCTGGCAAAACCGATCGACGATGTAACTTTCGGACAGATACACACCGCATTTGCCGAGCACGGCATCATCTTTTTCCGTGATCAAGATGTTTCCGGCCCGACCCAAGTCGAGTTTTCCAAACGCTTCGGCGAACTCGATATCTACGTGCTCGCCGAATATACCTTGGACGACGCACCGGAAATTTTGCTGATATCCAATATCCAGGAAAACGGCCGCAATATCGGGCTCGCCGATGCGGGCACCACCTGGCACACAGACACCTCCTATATCGAATGCCCACCCCTCGCGACCTTTCTCAATGCCAGAGAATTGCCGATCAAAGACGGTGTTGTTTTGGGCGATACGATTTTTTCCAGCGCCGCCGCCGCGTATGACGATCTCGATCCGGCATTCCAGAGGAGGATCGACAGCTTGACCGCTATCCATTCCTACTACGGTAAGCATGCGGCCCGGGCCAAGCTCGGAAGATCAAACCGGGTTGAACCGTCGGACGAGGAAGACAAATCCTTACAACCGGTCGAGCACCCGGTTGTGCGCCGCCACCCAATCAACGGTAAGAAATCGATTTATGTCTCGGCCGGCGAGTGTATCTCGATCCCGGGCATGGCAGACGAAGCCGCACTCGATTTAATTGACACGCTTGCTGCTCGAATTATCGATCCCAAATATCACTACCGCCATAATTGGCAGCCGGGCGATTTCGTCATTTGGGACAATTGCCAACTCCAGCATCTGGCGATGCGGGATTACGAACTTCCGCTGCGACGCTTGATGTACCGGACCCAGGTGAAAGGGCCACGACCCACCTGACTAATGCGTCTTTTACGAGTAATTTTATATTAAAACACACGCACTATTGACTGCATTGTATTGCCGGCGCACTGTAGTGCGATGACCGATTCAAAAATCTTAAGTGATCAAGAAAAGCGAAACCGAATACGGCTCGCCCGCACCCAAAATGTAGGCCCGGTCACCTTTCGCCAATTGATTACTCGGTATGGCAGCGCCGAAAAAGCGCTTAGCGCGTTGCCAGAGCTTGCGACAAAAGGCGGTCGGGCCCGGAAACTAAATTTGTGTACGCAAGAGGCTGCGGACCGGGAATGGGAGGCCGTAGCAACATTGGGCGGACGCCTACTTTTCTGGGGCGAGGCGGACTACCCATCCCCGCTTGCGGTATTGGACGACGCGCCACCCTTTTTCTGCACACTTGGCCGGCTTCATCTTTTAGAGGCACCCATGATCGCTATCGTCGGTGCGCGTAACGCGTCCGCGAACGGTCGACGCTTCGCCCGCGAACTCGCCCAGACGCTCGGCGAAGCCGACCTGACTGTGGTCTCGGGTCTTGCGCGCGGCATCGATGCCGCAGCCCACACGGGCGCATTGGAGACAGGAACGGTCGCCGTCCTCGCGGGAGGAGCAGATGTCATCTACCCGAAACAGAACAGCGACCTTTACGATCAAATTCTTGAGCGTGGACTGATCGTCTCTGAAATGGCACCGGGCACGACGCCACAAGCACGTCATTTCCCGCGCCGTAATCGAATTATCTCGGGCCTTGCACTCGGCGTTATCGTCGCCGAGGCCGCCATGCGATCCGGCTCGCTGATCACAGCCCGTCGAGCATTGGAGCAAGGCCGCGAAGTTTTTGCGGTCCCTGGCTCGCCACTCGATCCTCGATGCCGAGGCAGCAACGATCTGATCCGCAATGGCGCCGTCTTGACCGAAAGTGCAGATGATGTGGCACGCGAATTGGAAGCGATTCGCACACGTCGCATCAAAAACCGGGATAATTTTCACGTCGCCGAACCGTCACCTGATATGGACGAAAACGAGTTGGAGGGAGTCCGCAAAATAGTCGGCGAAGCGCTCGGCGCGAGCCCTGTAGAGATCGACGATTTGATCCGCGAGACAGGTTTGCCGGCGGGACTGGTACATGCGGCTTTACTTGAATTCGACCTTGCAGGGCGGCTCGAACGGCATTCCGGCCAGAAACTTTCGTTGATTTTGCGATAGGGCTGAAAACAAGCACTAATCCAAATTATTTTATCTATATATTTCAACTATTTAAAATGATATGGCCAAACCGGTAACAAATACCGGCACGATATTTTCATATCGATCTTTTTGATTTTTTTGCAAAAAATGATGCGCTTTTGGTTGACGAATCGCCGCACTGGTGCCAATTCCTAGCCAAATTGCATCAGCGCGAAGGCTCTCTATGGACGTCGTCGTTGTCGAATCGCCTGCCAAGGCGAAGACC
>DLVK01000229.1:0-5912 GCA_003444235.1 Rhodospirillaceae bacterium | reverse complement strand
CCCGCCGCAAGTTTGGGCAGATACTTCTGCTTTTGCTCTTCGGTGCCATCCATGACCAAGCCTTGGCTGCCGATGCCGATTGTGGTGCCAAAGACGGAACGAAACGCGGGTGCCGCTTTGCCGACCTCGAACATCAGTCGAGCCTCTTCTTCCATGTTGAGGCCCAGGCCGCCGAATTCCTCTGGGATCGTGAGCCCGAACATACCGAGCTCCTTCATCTCGTCGATGACGTCTTGCGGCACTTCGCCGGTTTCCTCCACCTGATCTTCAAGCGGAATCCAGCGTTCGCGCACCACGCGGGCAACTGTGTCTTCGAGTTGCCTAAAAATTTCCGGATCGAGTGCCATCGAGAGTCCCTTCTGTGACTTATCTAGTCTTTTCGCTTGCAAGAGCGAGTGGAGACACGCAAAACCCTATTCGTTCCGCAAAGTCAAGAGATCGCGTAAGCACGACGCACCGTCATGTTCGAATCGTTTGAAGAAAAAAGAATTCAGGCCAACGGCGTAGAGATATATCTCCGTACCGGAGGCGAAGGCCCGCCACTTCTTTTACTGCATGGTTATCCGCAGAACCACGTCATGTGGCACTTGGTGGCGCCCGAACTCGCGCAAAACTTCACCTTGGTGTGCCCGGACATGCGAGGTTACGGTCGTTCCGAAAAGCCAACCTCGGTGCCCGAGTTCGAAAATTTTTCCAAGCGCGTGATGGCGCAGGATATGGCCGAGGTGATGGCAGCGCTCGGGCATGAACGCTACATGGTCGTCGGGCATGATCGTGGCGGTCGTTGCGCCTATCGGCTGACGCTGGACTTTCCGGAACAAGTAGAAAAGCTGGTCGTGCTCGATATCGTGCCGACCTATGAGCAGTTGGAACGTCTCAATGCGGTTGGCGCCTATGGTGGGTTCCATTGGTATTTCATGGGACAAGCGCCGGGCTTTCCCGAAAAGCTTATCGGTTCGGATCCCGAATTCTATTTTCGCTATTTGTGCGACAAATGGGCTGCTCAGCCAGGTCCATTCACGCCCGAAGCAGAAGCCTACTATATCGAATGTTTCAGCGACCCCGAGACTATTCGCGCGACCTGTGATGAGTACCGCAACAATCCGCGCGCCGATCATGCCCACGATCAGGCGGACAAAGCCGCGGGACGAAAAATCACCTGCCCGACGCTGGTACTATGGGGCGATGCGGGACGGACGCACAAGCGACAAGGTTCGCTCGAAGTATGGCAAGAATGGGCAGATGACGTGCAAGGTCGTGGCCTTGCCTGCGGTCATTTTTTGGCAGAGGAATTGCCGAACGAAACCGCGGCTGAAATAATCGCATTTTTGACGGATTGAACGGACAGATGGCTCGAAAGGGAATCGTGCTCGCCGGTGGCGCCGGTACAAGGCTTTATCCGCTGACTTTGGCGGCAAGCAAGCAATTGATGCCGGTCTATGACAAACCGATGATTTATTATCCGCTGTCGGTGCTGATGCTGGCGCATATTCGCGACGTGATGATCATCTCGACGCCGGAGGATTTGCCGCGCTTCGAACAATTGCTTGGCAGCGGCGAGTCACTTGGGATGAAATTCGAGTATGCGGTTCAGCCGTCGCCTGACGGAATTGCACAGTCCTTTCTCATAGGAGAAGAATTTCTAGCCGGCGAGTCCGTAGCCCTGGTTTTGGGCGACAATATTTTCTATGGCCAAGGATTGAGCGGTCGATTGCAGGCCGCGAGCTCGGTCGACAGCGGTGCCACCGTTTTTGCTTACGCGGTGAAGGATGCGGAACGGTATGGCGTTGTTGAAATGGATGCGGAGGGCCGTGCGGTTTCCATTGAAGAGAAGCCGGCGCAGCCGAGGTCCAATCTAGCGGTGACCGGATTATATTTTTGCGACAATCAGGTCGTCGACATCGCGGCGCAAATGAAGCCATCGGCGCGAGGCGAGCTCGAAATCACCGATGTCCTAAACGAATATATGGCGCGTGGGTCGCTGACCGTCGAACCGTTGGGACGCGGCTTTGCTTGGCTCGACACGGGCACTCAAGATTCGCTTCTTGATGCGTCGACTTATATCGCCGCAATCGAGCGGCGACAGGGTCAGAAGGTTTCGTGTCCGGAGGAAATCGCCTGGCGAAATGGTTGGATTGACGACAATGCGTTGCTTGCTCTCGCGGAGCCGCTCGCTAACTGCGCGTATGGCGACTATCTCAAAGCCTTGATCGAACGGGGCTAGGGAATGGAAGTCACGCCGACAGCCCTGCCCGAAGTTCTGTTAATTGAGCCAAAACTGTTCGGCGACGAGCGCGGGTTTTTTTTTGAAAGCTGGAAGCAGGACCGATATCTCGAGCATGGCCTACCCGCCGAATTCGTCCAGGACAATATTTCCCGATCGGACAAAGGGACGCTCCGGGGACTGCATTTTCAGGAGCCGAATGCTCAAGGAAAGCTGGTGTCGGTACTTCAGGGTCAAGTGTTCGATGTCGCGGTCGACGTGCGCGAGGGGAGTCCAAGATTCGGTAAATGGATCGGTGTCGAACTTGATGGTGAAAAGCATCATCAGCTTTGGATTCCGCCCGGGTTCGCCCATGGGTTTTGTGTCCTGAGTGAAAGCGCAGATTTTTTTTACAAGTGCACCACGCTTTATAGCCCCGAGACCGAACAAGCCATTCGTTACGACGATCCGACCATCGGTATCGATTGGCCCGTAGAAACACCCATCCTTTCGCGAAAAGATGAAGTGGCACCGGTCCTTGCTGAAGCACCTGTTTTGCCCGCTTACGAGCATGCGGAATGAAGGTGCTGCTGACCGGCCGGGAAGGGCAGATAGGAAGCCAACTCGCTCGTTTGCTGCCAGGGTTTTGCGATTGCTGGGCGGTGGATCAGGAAGACTTCGATTTGGCCGATCCTGAGGCGATTGAGGCTGCGTTAGAGCAGTTTCGTCCCGCTTTGATCATCAATACTGCAGCCTATACCAACGTCGATGGGGCTGAAGAAGATTGCGAGCGAGCGTTCGCTTTGAATGCGAAAGCGCCGGCGGCAATCGCCGAATGGGCAGCGGCCAACGCAGCTGCTTTGGTGCACTACTCGACCGATTACGTTTATGACGGCAGCGGAGATACGCCATGGGCCGAAGGGGATGAAGTTGGGCCCATTAATGTCTATGGGGAAAGCAAGCTCGCCGGTGACGAAGCGATCGCAGCTACCGGCGCATCGCATCTGATACTGCGCACGAGCTGGATTTATGCCGCACAGGGGCAAAACTTTTTGAACACCATGTTGAAGCTCGCTGCCGACCGACCAAAAATTTCAGTAGTCGCGGATCAAGTTGGCGCACCCACATCGGCCGCTATGGTCGCGGCCGTCACCGTAGATATTCTATCCCAAACTCGTTCGGGTGGGATCGAGACGTTTAAGCAAAAGGGCGGCATCGTTCATTGTGTGGCCTCGGGAGAGACAAGTTGGTGCGGGTTTGCCGAAGCGATATTCGAGGGGGCCCGTTCACGTGGAGCTGAACTTGAAATCGATATAGTAGAACCGATTGCCACCGCCGATTATCCGACGCCCGCGGCACGACCGGCCAATAGCCGTTTGGCGATGGAGCGGTTGAAACAAAATTTCGGGATCGAGACACCGGATTGGCGCGACGGATTGAACCATGTTCTCGACGAGATATACGGGTGAAGCGGTTCGATGTCTGAACTCAGAAATATAACCAGCGCGGTTTCAGAGTGGGCCAATAGCTTGCCGCGAGGGTTGTGGATCGTCACCGGCCTTTATTTGCTCGTGAATTTGATACTCGCCGTGCTCGCAGTGCCCGGCGCAAGCTTGGCGCAAGGTGGTGATTCGGGGTCCTATTGGAACCCCGCGCTTGCGCTGCTGAAGCATGGCGGCTTCGTCCAGCTCGACAATCCGGCTGAACCGGACTTCTATCGAACGCCGCTCTATCCTCTGATGATTGCAGGTTTGATTTGGCTTTTCGGTGAATCGCCGGGCGCGGTAGTCGTCGTGCAGTTGTGTCTGCTTTTCGGTACCGGCCTCATTTTCCGCGATACGGTTCGGAACTGGCTACCGGGTTGGGAAAATTTCGGCATGGGGCTGATCGTTCTCAATCCCAATCTTCTCGGCACCGCGCATCTCATCCAGAGCGAAACGCTTTATCTGTTTTTCATGGCTATCGGGTTCTGGGCGTTGCTTCGGATCGTGCGCGAAGACTTCCGCTGGCATAACTCGCTTACCATCGGCCTCTCGTTAGCAGCAGCTTGTTTGGCCAAGCCGACCTCGCAATTTCTCGTCGTTGTGATCCCGATCGCATTACCGTTGATCGCTTTGGTGGCAGGGGCTCGGTCCGAATGGGTGCGGTTGTTGGTCCAGGGCGCGACCGCAGCGGTCGTCGCTCTCGCGATAATGGCGCCGTGGGCTTCCAAATTAGCGTCGAACGGTAACGGGTATGCTCTTTCTGCCCATGAAATTCGGTATCGCTATCTATGGGACCAGGTAATGATGCTGGAAGCCAATTTGCACGGCATTAGTTATCACGCTGCTGCCGGCCGAATTATTGCTCCCGGTTCCTATCATGCCAACGTAATTGCCGCGCAAGGTGAGCGATGGGCAACTCTTAGTAAAACAGAGCGCTATGCAGTCCTGGAACAACACGGGTACGGCGCCATCTTTTCATATCCCCCGGAGGTCATTTTTCGGGTTATGGCGCGCTCGGTGGCGCAATTCATGGTTTCCGGCGGGGCTGGCAATCTTCACAATTTACTGGGGACAGATACCGGACGGTTGAACCAGGTATGGTTCAAAACCTCGCAGCAAGACGTAGGGGGTATGCTGAAAAGCTTTTTTGGCGGTGCGCCGCCCGGAGCGCTATTCATTAGCATCGTCTGTTTGGGCTTTGCGTTGGTGGCACGCTTGATCGGTCTTGTCGGTGTAGTGGCGATCTGGCAAAGCCGACAGTTTGCGTTGCTACTGACGTTGCTTGGGCTGATTGGCTATTTCGTCGCAGTGCATCTGTTCCACGGCAATTCGCGTTATAGAATACCGGTCGAGCCAGCGATGATGCTGTTAGTATTATTCGGCTTGCAGGCGATGTGGGATTGGTTCCGCACTAGACGCCCAGGCAAGCCAGCGGAAGATACCAGCGGAAGATAAATGACTGAAATTATCGACTACGAGGCATTGAATGGGCGATTGGCCGCGGACCAAACGGCTTTTCAAAGCGCAGACCCTTTCCCGTATGTCGTAATCGATGAGTTTCTACGCCCAGAAAGCGCAGATGCTCTGTTGGGAGAATTTGGCCAGCCTCCCCGCGATGGCGGCAAATGGAATCAATACACCCATTACAACGAGCGCAAATCCGGATTGACCCGTATGGATGCGATGGGAGCTGCAACTCGCGCCGTGATAGACGAGCTCTCTTCGCAGGAATTTCTCGATTGGCTAAGCGGGCTGTCGGGTATCGAGGATCTTTTAGCGGACCCGGATCTGGATGGCGGCGGCCTGCATGAAATCAAGCCGGGCGGGTTTTTGAATATTCATACGGATTTCCTCTCGCATACCAAGCGGCCCCATTGGCGCCGGCAGCTCAATTTGCTGATTTATCTCAACAAGGAATGGCAGGCGGATTGGCATGGGGAGCTTGAACTCTGGGACGGCGGAATGGAGGCGCAAGCGGCGGCAATCGAGCCGGTCTTCAATCGCTGCGTTATTTTTCATACCACCGAGAAGAGTTTTCACGGCCATCCCGTGCCCTTGGCGTGTCCGGACGATGTGACGCGGAAGTCACTCGCGCTCTATTATTTCAGCGATGCCGGGGCGCCCCTAAAGCTAACGCCGACCCATTATCGGGCGAAACCCGAAGAAAGCGGATTCAAGCATGCATTGGTGGCCGTGGACCGCTGGATGGTGCGGGGCTACTCGTT
>DLVK01000539.1:0-2930 GCA_003444235.1 Rhodospirillaceae bacterium | reverse complement strand
CGCGTGCAGTTCGGTCGCACTGTCCGCTAGGGGGAAGGTGACGCCTTGGAATTCCGAAATAGTTTTGCCGAAGGCCTCCCGGACGCCGGCATAGTCGAGTGCTTGTTCCAACGCCCAGCGGCCATAACCAACTGCGCGGGCCGAGTTGTAAATGCGGCCGAGCGAGACGCCATACAGAGCTGCGGCGAACCCCTTGTGAAGTTCGCCCACCAACTGCCACGGCTCGACACGTACGTCGTCTAGGGTGAGCTCCGCCTCATCTCCACCGATATGGCCGAACAGTTTGATGATCCGCTGAATTTCAAATCCGGGTGTATCTGTCGGCACGAGAAAGGCCGAGATGCCGCCCCGAGTTTCAGGGTCCGTGACGGCGAAAACGATACAATAATCTGCAACCGGCGAATTCGACGTCCAAATCTTTCGGCCTGTGATGCGCCATCCATCTCCATCCGGTACTGCGCGTGTCGTAATGCGCGATGCGTCGGACCCGGCCCCCGGCTCGGATAGGCCAAAGCACATCGACTTCTCGCCCGCCATCATCGGCGCCAGCATCTCGTCGCGGGCGCGCTCGGTAAGTTTTTCGAGCAATCGGCTTGGCCCGAACGCCCAGTGGCTCACCGCATAGAGCATCAACCAGTTTTGTGGGCCGCAGGTGTGAAACAGCTCTTCGAAACCTACGAAATAAGCGAGGTGCCCCAAGCCGCCGCCACCAAGCTCTTCCGGCACGCACATCTGGTAATAGCCGGCTTTCGAAGCGGTCCGCCGGACTTCGCCGATCAAATTCAGTAGTTCCTCGGAGAACCGCCCGTCCGGGTCGTAGAGGCGTCGTTGATCTTCGAACAGATTATGGTTGGCTTCGTGTCGCGGCAGAATTTCCGCTTCCGCAAAGGCACGAAGCCCCTCTCGCATGGCGAGAATGTCTTCCGGAATGTCGAAAGCGATGGCGGACATGAGCAGGCTCCCTGTTTTACGGGACAATGATCTTGGGGCGACAATCGACATAAGTATTTCAGGGTGTTCCGTTACCCACCCCTTATTGCGATGGCTGTCTTACCTCGCGAGCCGTGTTAAACAGCCCATCCATGTCTGAATCCCAAACGTCCGGATATATACCGTTCGCGCTTCGCAATGCGCGCTTGCTTGCGTTCGGCTTCTTGATGGCGTTCGCGTCGTCGTTTGGGCAGACGCATTTCGTCGGTGTCTTCAGCCCAAGCATTGAGACCGAGTTCGGCTTGAGTCATACGGAGTGGGGTACGATCTACATGGCCGGTACATTGGCGTCGGCCGCGCTGCTGCCGTTTTCCGGCCGGCTGATCGATCGCATGTCGGTCAGGACATACGCCATTGTTGTGCTGCTTGGGATGGCGGCGGCGTGCTTCGCTATTGCTGTTGTGCCGGCTGCCTGGACACTGGTCATCGTGATTTTTCTGCTGCGGCAATTCGGCCAAGGTCTCTGCCAGCACACGGCAGTCACCGGCATGGTGAAGAGTTTTGACCGTGATAGGGGCAAGGCGGTAGCGATAGCGATACTGGGCTTTCCAGCGGGCCGAGCTTTTCTCCCCGTGCTCGCTGTCGCGGCAATCGCCGTGATCGGTTGGCGCTGGAGCTATATGGCATGCGGCATCGCCGGATTGCTGATGATACCCATGGTGATGTGGCTGCTGCCCGGAAGATCCGCCGGGAAGCTTGCCGCGCCAGCTTCGACGGGGAGTGGTACTACGGGTGACCGTAGGCTAGGTGAGATGCTACGCGACCCGTTTTTCTTTCTGATGTTACCGGCGTTGATGGCACCTTCTATTCTGGAAACAGCGATGAACTTCCATCAGCTGACGATTGCGGGAATGAAAGGATGGTCAGCTGAGTGGGTGACGGGCGGATATGCGGTCTTCGCCGCGACGACGCTCGTTGTCTCGATGTTCGCCGGCGATCTCGCCGACCGGATCGGTGCGTCTCGACTGATGCCTTTCGGTCTGCTCCCGCTCGCCGCCGGCGTTCTGGTCGTTGCCTATGGCGATCATTACGTTTGGGCGTGGGTATATCTCGGATGTTTCGGTTTAACGTCGGGCCTCATGGTGACTTGCGTCCCGTTGTTATTGGCCGAGGTATACGGGACACGCCATATCGGCGCGATCAGGAGTTTTGCAGCGACCGTCAGTGTCTTCGGCTCCGGCCTGGCGCCGCCGCTTCTCGGCCTTGGTCTCGACGCAGAGGTTTCGCTTACCTCCATGGGGATTGCCGGAGCGGCTTACGTCGTACTCGCGAGTGTTTTGATGGCCTATGCCTGTCGTCAGGAGCGCAATCGACGCTAGCCTATGCTGGAAGGCGTTTCGTTTCGGCCTACTGCTTAATGGCGGAGATGAGACATGCCAAAAGTCCTTACAGAAGAACAGGTCGAGCAATATCAACGGGAGAACTTCCTCTCGCCGTTCGACGCAATGACGGCGGCGGAGGCATCCCGCTATCGTGAATGCCTGGAGGATTACGAACAGCGCCAAGGCAGAAGCCCGCTTGAGCCTTGGCAGTACCGGAAAGTGCATGTCCGCGAGCCTTGGGCGGCGGAACTCGTGCGTATACCGCAGGTACTCGACGCGGTCGAAGATTTGATAGGACCCGACATCCTGATCTTCAACGCGACGTTTTTCATCAAGGAACCGGGAACGGGTCAGGTTACCGCATGGCATCAGGATGCCACATATTTCGGCATGCAGCCCTACGACCACGTGACCGCGTGGATCGCCCTCTCGGATGTGTCAGAAGCGGCGGGGTGTATGGATTTTGTCGCTGGCAGTTCGGCGTTCGGCCAACTCTTTCACGCACCGCAGACGGTGGCGGGCAGTGTCAATCACGGCAGCCAAGCGATCGAGGAGCCCTTCGATGATGATGCCGCAGTCTCTGCACCACTGAAGCCAGGTCAGTTCTCATTTCATCAT
>DLVK01000085.1:1631-7268 GCA_003444235.1 Rhodospirillaceae bacterium | reverse complement strand
TGCCATAATTTTCAAGATTTTAGGGCGCTTGCCAAACGGCGCCTGCCCGGGCCGATCTTTCACTACATCGACGGTGCCGCCGATGATGAGCTGACTTATCGACGTAACACCGAGGCGTATGACGATGTGGATCTGGTCCCCAACGTTCTCGCCGGTGTCGAAAATGTGGATATGAGCGTCGAGGTCATGGGCCAGCAACTCGACATGCCCTTCTATTGTGCGCCAACGGCGTTGCAACGGCTGTTTCATCACGAAGGCGAAAGGGCGGTGGCGCGAGCGGCTGCCAAATACGGGACGATGTTCGGCGTGTCGTCGTTGGCAACGGTGACGGTTGAAGAGATTGCCGCCATTACCGACACGCCCAAGATGTTCCAGTTCTATTTTCACAAGGATCGCGGTTTGAACGATGCGCTGCTGGAGAGGGCAAGGGAGTCGAATTTCGGCATTATGGCGTTGACCGTCGATACGATTACCGGTGGAAACCGGGAGCGCGATTTACACACGGGCTTCACCTCTCCACCGAAACTCACGCCGAAGTCCTTGTTGAGTTTTGCCGCCCATCCGGCGTGGGCGTGGAATTTTCTGACTAAAGAAAAGTTCGATATGCCCCATCTCTCCGGCCACGTGGATGCGGGAACCAATCTGGCAGTATCCGTCGGCGAATATTTTTCGACGATGCTCGATCAATCCATGAATTGGAAAGATGCGGAGAAGCTTTGCGCCCAATGGAACGGCCATTTTGCACTTAAGGGCGTAATGAGTGTGGAGGATGCCAAGCGCGCGGTCGATATCGGCTGCACCGGGATTATGGTGTCCAATCATGGCGGCCGGCAGCTCGACGGCTCGCGGGCGCCGTTCGACCAACTTGCCGAGATTTGCGATGCGGTTGGGGACAAGCTGGATGTTATTTGCGAAGGCGGCATGCAGCGAGGAACGCACATTCTGAAAGCGCTTGCCATGGGAGTGAAGGCTTGTTCGGGCGGGCGATTTTATCTGTATGCTCTTTCAGCCGCGGGCCAGGCGGGTGTGGAGAAAGCGCTTGGGAATTTTAGAACCGAAATCGAGCGTGACATGAAACTGATGGGGGTCACGAAAATCGACCAGCTCAGTCGTGAAAGTTTGCGCTTCCGCAACAGTTCAGGTTCATCAGAGAGACTATCGGAGTAGCCGCGCCGACAATCATGGTTTCGTCTCTGCTTGTAATATCAGAGAGTTAGAGATTCATCCCTTGCCTTTGACCGCCAACGCATTGATATTTCCCGCGGAGGCGTAACGTTGCCCGGTGGTGCGCCCGGTCTTCAAAACCGGTGAGGGGTGTTAAGCCGCTCCTGGTGGGTTCGACTCCCACACGCTTCCGCCAAATTCGTTCACTCAATCCCAAAAAAAGCAGGAACCGACATGGCTCGCATTCCCTATCCAGACCTTTCGCAATTGCCGCAAGACGTGCAGGACTTGGCGGCCCGTATCGATCCGATGCTGAACGTCTTTCGCATGCTGCCTTACGCGGAGAGTGCCTATTACGGATTTATGAAATTCGGTAATGCGCTGTTGCTGAAATCCGCGCTCGATCCGGTCCTGCGCGAGATCATGATCTTGCGTGTCGGATATCTGTCCAGTGCAGGGTATGAAATTTATCAACACGAAAAGATCGCAGGCCATGTGGGCATGTCTGACGAAAAAATTGCCGCATTGCCGCAGGGCGAAAACTCGGACGTTTTTGACGATCTCGAAAACTTGGTCATTCGATTTACCGATGAAATCGTCCATGACGTTAAAGCCAGCAACGCGACTTTCGAGGCGCTGGCAGAAGAGTTCGATCATCGCCAGATGAACGAAGCGGTGCTTACAGTTGGCTTCTATATGATGGTTTGCCGCTATTTGGAAAATTTCGAGATCGAGATCGAAGAAGAAAGCGACGTAGACCCGACGCTCAACTTCGCGCCGAAGAGTTGAAGGCGGTACGATCTCTCGGGCATAGTGAATATCCGAACGAAGAAATGCGAGGAAGTGATGGCGCAAATCGCAGAGAAAAAAGAGGCTGTATCGCCTGACACAGTGCCCGCCGGTACTGATTTGGTGGAATGGTATTACGAACAGGGCTTTTCCGATGGTCTGCCGGTGGTTCCGCCGACGCCGGAAAAAATGGAAGCCATGTTGGAGGCCTTGGGCGGCGAGCCGGAATTGGTCGAATGCCGCGTGCCGCCGCGATGGGGCAGCCTCACCCGCGAAGTGTTGGCGGCCAATCTGGTTATGGCCGGGTGCAAGCCGGACTATGCGCCGGTCGTGCGCGCGGCGATACTGGCGCTGACCGACACCGCCTTCAATTTGAACGGAGTCCAGGCGACGACCCATATGGCCTCTCCCTTATTGGTCGTAAACGGGCCGGTTCGGAATGAGATCGATATGAACGCGGGGTGCAATACGTTCGGCTCCGGCAACCGCGCCAATGCGACCATCGGGCGGGCTGTGCGGCTGATTCTGCTGAACGTCGGCGGTGCCTGGCCCGGCGATCTCGATAAGTCGGCGCTCGGCTCACCGGCCAAATATACCTATTGCATTGCCGAAAATGAGGAGCTGACCCCGTTCGTGCCGTACCATGTGGAGAAAGGATATGACGCGGAAGACTCGACCGTCTTCGTGATGGCAGCCGAACCCCCGCATTCGGTCACTAATCATGTAGCCGACGATCCGGAAGGAATTCTGGACTCCATCTGTTCGGCGATGAGCACTTTCGCGAACAATAACGCGGTTTCGAGCGGTCATTGCGCTGTCGTCCTCGGGCCCGAGCACGCCAAGACCATCGGTGACAAAGGTTGGCTTCGGAACGATATCAAAAATTATCTTTGGATGAATTCCGGCAATCGTTTTGGCGATATCGCTTTCGACCATCGCTACGGCAAGGTCTACAATCGCAATCTGCCGAAATGGTACAAGCGCGGTCTTGAGGATCGCATTCCGATTGTGCCGTCGGCGGAACATATTCATTTGTTCGTTGCCGGCGGTGAGGCGGGGCGCTTTTCCGCATTTATTCCCGGCTGGGGCCACATGACCAATCCAGTGTTGCGATCGCTCTCGGGTATGCCCGCGATGACCGGCCCCGTCTGTATCGATGGCACCTGTTACTATTAGAACCGACTAGGAGGGATCATGCCTTTGGACAATCCGAGCGATGTACACGCGGTTTACGATCCGCGCGGCATCGTCGAGGCCGAGACGGTACCTATTTCTTCGCGGGCAAAGAAGCTCGACGGGGTACGGCTTGCCGTTCTCGACAATACCAAATGGAACGCCAACAAATTGTTGCGCCGGACCATGAGCAAAATGAACGATGAGCTCGACTTCGCGGAAATCAATTACTACCGCAAGGAAAGTTTTTCGAAAAACGCGGCCGATGATTTGGTCGCCGAGATCGCCGAGAACAACGACATAGCGATCACAGCGATCGGCGACTGAGGATCTTGCACATCGTGCTGTATGCATGACGGTGTAAGCCTTGAAAAACTTGGTCTCCCGACCGCGGTGATATGTACGACCACGTTCGAGCATGAAGCCCATGTACAGCGGGCTGCCCTCGGTATGGAAGACCTGGAGCCGGCTATTATTACTCATCCGCTGAGTACGCTCACGGACGAGGAGATCGATGGGCGGGTCGACGAGGCTATCAGCCAGATCAAGAAGATACTGCTGGGCGCGTGAGCGGCGGAGCAGATGACGGGCAACAGCGGGTTCTGGACGGCGTTCGCGTTCTAGATCTGACGCAATATTTTTCGGGCCCTCTAGCGACATTGTTTCTTGCGGGCCTGGGGGCGGAGGTCATTCGTATTGACCCGCCTGCAGGCGACCATGCGTCGGGCACTCCGCTTTTTGCCGGCCCGAAGGGCGTCTCAATAGAGCGCCAGACGGATGATGATCTGGGCGCGGTATTTCTCAAACGCTGCCGAGCTAAGAAGGCAATCACGCTCAACCTCAAGAGTGACGAAGGCCAGGCGTTGTTCTACCAATTGGCCGAGCATGCGGATGTCGTGGTGGATAATTTCAGCGTCGGCGTGACGGAGAGACTTGGTGTCGACTACGAAACTCTCTCGAAAAAGCATCCTCAAATTATTTGTTGCGCCATCACCGGGTACGGCTCGACTGGGCCCGAAGCGGGCAAGCGGTCTTTCGATGTGATGGCGCAGGCGATGTCGGGATTGATGAGCCTGACCGGCGAACCGGGCGGCAAACCGATGAAAGCGGGCTCGGCGCTTGCGGACGCGATTTCCAGCAGTTTCGCCTTATCCGGTGTGCTGGCAGCTTTGTTCCAGCGCACCCGTACGGGCAGGGGCCAATTCGTCGATATCTCGATGGTCGATTGCCTTTTTTCGCTCTTGTACGATGATCCTCATGAGGCATTTGGCGACTTGGATTGGCCGTTGCAGCAAGGCAATCGCATTCCGCGCTTTTCGCCGTTCAATACCTACGAAGCCAAGGATGGTACGATCGTCATTGGCGTCACCACCAACGAAAACTGGGCCAAACTTGCGCGTATAATCGGCCGCGACGAACTGGCGGAAGATTCCGACTATGCGGATATGAGCTGGCGAGTTCGACACAACGACAAGGTGGATGAGCTCGTTGAAAATTGGTCGAAAGGAATTACTGCCGCTGACGCACTCTCTGCCTTGGAAGCGGCCAACGTGCCCGCAAGTGCGGTACAGGATATCCATACGATCAAAGAATGGCCGCATATGCACGCACGCGAAATGATCGTGCCGCTGATGCATCCTGCGTTGGGTGCCCTGCCTGGGCTGGCGGCAGCCGGATTTCCGATCAAACTAAGCGCAGCGGAGACCGGTTATGATGGTGCCGCAGTAACGTCGGGCCATCATAATTCCGAAGTCTATAGGGAATTGCTCGGACTTACCGAGGCTGAAATCGAGCAGCTCGAAAAGGACGGCATATTGTAATCTTCAGAATTGCGCGTTTATTCCTGACGCGATGAGCCCGCTGCCAATGGATCTCCCTTCGCGCGGGTGGTTTGCCAAATCCGAATACCGATCACCAGGATGGCCAGGAAAATAAAGAAGATCGCCAATGGCCGTTCCAGGAAGATCATGGGTCCGTCATTATGCAGCAATAATGCCTGGCGCAGCGCCCGTTCGGCACCCGGACCGAGAATGAATGCAATAATGAAAGCGGGCAGGCTGTAGTCGAACTTTTTGAAGAAATAGCCGACAAAGCCGAATATCAACATCATGGCCACGTCAAACAATGTGTTGCGGAGCGCATAGACGGCAACGACCGAGGTCAGGAAGATAAAGGGATAAATGACCCGCATGGGTAACCGCGCCATCGCTCGGCCGATTACTCCGCTTCCCCAATATCCCATCACGAAATAGGTAATGATGCAGAGAATGCCCGATGCGAACAGGCCATAAATCGTATCGCGTTCTTCGATGAAAATACGCGGACCGATATGCATGCCATGAATGAGGAAAACGCCTCCTAGGAGGGCCGCGGCAACACTACCCGGAATGCCAAGCGTCAGCAGCGGGATAATATTTGCGCCGGACACCGAATTGTTGGCGGCTTCGGCGGCGGCGACGCCCTTGATTTCGCCTTCCCCCCATTTGTCGTCGGGTGCGGCGGAGCGGCGGG
>DLVK01000085.1:0-1324 GCA_003444235.1 Rhodospirillaceae bacterium | reverse complement strand
TGCGGCGGAGCGGCGGGCTTCTGCATAGGCGACGAAACAGGCGGCTGACGCGCCGACGCCCGGCAGCATGCCGATAATCGTGCCCATGCCGGTAGATTTGGCCATGACCGGCAGGCATCGTCTCAGTTCATACCAAGGTACGTAATTGTCTTCGGGTATTTTCGATCGTTCCGACATCATACGTTCGGAGCCGAGCGATCCTCGGTCGGCTATCTGGACGAACACTTCCGAACAAACGAAGACGCCGAGGAGAACCGGCACAAGCCCGATGCCTGTTTCCAGGTAATTTACTTCAAACGTGAGCCGCGGCAGCGAGCTGATGGGGTCGAGGCCGATAATGGCTAGCAATATCCCTAACGCAGTGCTGATCAGGCCACGCATGATCGAGGCGCCGATGACGCTGCCGATAATGACGAAGGCCGTGCAATAGACCGCGAAGATTTCCGGTGGCCCCATGCGAGCGGTATAGATGGCGATAAACGCGGCGCCGAATATCAATAGACATTCTGAGAACATGTCGCCGGCCGCCGAGGCGATTACCGCCATTTTCAAAGCTTTGCCCTGCTTGCCTTGGCGAGTGAGCGGATAACCCTCAATTTGTGTCGCGGAAGCTTGCGGCGTGCCGGGGGTATTGAACAAAATCGCAGGGATGGACCCGCCGAAGCTCGCTGATTTACCGATCGTATAGACGAAAATCAGGGCCGATAAGGGTTCGAGATAAAAGGACAGCGGAATGATCATCGAGATCGCCGCCGAGGCGGTTAGGCCAGGCGTCGCGCCGGCGAGCAGGCCGATTGTCGTGCCCAGAATTGCGTAAAAAATCGCCCACCCGCTGGTGAATAGCGTAATGAAACCGTCGACAATTGGATGGTCCATAGCTTGCAGCCCCTACACGCCAATAAACTTCCGGAAAGATCCGAAAATATAAAAGTTATCGAATTCCAATATGAGTCCGCGCGGTTCGGAGAGCCTGAGAACGCCAAAGAAAACGATGTAATAGACGCTCATCGAAATTGTCGGAATCGTAACCAACCATTTGATCCCGCGGTTGCCGAAGAGGGCAAGCGTTGCGGACAGACACAATATCGACGGGATCAAATATTGGAAAAGGTTCATCAAGCCCAAATATGCGAAAGCGATCGCGGACATGGGCAGAACCCAAGCAATGAATAGATAAAGTTCGTGAGGCAAGTCGGCGATTTTTCGTCCCAAAATCTCCAAACTTTCCAGCTTGAGTGATTCCGGTTCTTCCTTGCGCATTGCAAAGAACGAGAAGATGACAAAACCCACGGTCAGTATCAGCAAGGACGATTTCGAGTCGTTC
>DLVK01000516.1:0-2569 GCA_003444235.1 Rhodospirillaceae bacterium | reverse complement strand
GAACCGCGCACTTTGTCGGGACCGGTAATATTTGCGGGGCGTACGCCTGTAATAGAGATATCGTATTTATCCATAAAATCTTCGGCCTGCCATTCGTTGAAAATCTTATGCAGGGCATATTGTTTATGGCCGAAACAATGGTCTTCTTCGGTGACTGCGCGGTCGCCGTAATGGCTTTGCAGTCCGTAAACCGCAAGCGAACTCGCGTACACCACCCTCTTCACCCCTAGCAACCGCGCCGCCTCGAAACAATTATCCATGCCAACCACATTAAGCTTCGTGGCCACATGGGGAGCATGATGACTCCCCAAAAAGTAAGAGAGGTTGATCACCCGCTCCGGCTCCGCGTCGGCCATGCAAGACATCACGTCATCGAACTGCGTGAGATCGCCTCGCACGACGGAAACACTATCGCCCAGGTCGGAAAAGTCAGCGGCATCGGTGTTGATGTCGAAACACGTAATCTTTTCACCGCGACCAACCAGCGAACGCGTCAAGCGCGAACCGATAAACCCGGTCCCGCCAATTACAAAGATACTCATCTGACGAAATCTCCTAAAATTCAATTATGACTGCGTTTTAGGCCAACCGCCCCATTCGATCCATTTATGGCAACCAGCGTTCTAATCACTGTCCGGGAAAGAGACCGTCACGGTGACCCCCTTCTTAACATCGCTTTCGATTTCGAATTTCCCCGTGTTCAAATTTATTAGCGAACGGACAATCGCAAGTCCTAACCCCGATCCTTCCTGGGCCAGGTCAAATGCCGAATCGCCACGCATAAACGGCTCGGATATTTTATTGACAACCGCGGGTGGAATATAGCTGCTGGTGTTGTTTATCGAAATCACATGACGAGCATCGCTATACGAGGCCTTCAGTGAGACTTGCTCACCGGACTTGGAAAATTTCACCGCGTTACCCAAGAGGTTGATGAGTATTTGTTTTAGAGCCCTGCGATCAACGTAAATGTCGGGCAAGTCCTTTGGAACTTCCGCGTCGAATACGAGTTTTTTACTTTCAATCGAGTGGGTAATGAGCGAGACACAATCGGCGACCGTTTCGTTCAAATCGAACCGCTCTTTATTCATCAGTTGCTTGCCGGATTCGACTGCCGACAGGTCAAGAATGTCGTTGATGAGATTCAGTAAATGTTGGCTGCTGTCAAAAATATCCTTGGAATATTCGACGTATTTTGCCGAACCGAGCGCACCGAACATTTCACCGGATAGAATCTCAGAGAACCCCAAAATCGCGTTTAGTGGTGTACGCAATTCGTGGCTCATATTGGCGAGAAATATCGACTTGGATTCGTTGGCGAGCCGTGCCTCTTCCATAGCTATCCGTAGATTTTCTTCCGCCTCCTTGCGCCGGCTGATATCCGTACGAAGCGTACCAATCTTTTCGACATTGCCGTCCTTGTCGAAAATCGGAAACTTTTGCACCAAGCCATGAATTTCCGTGCCGTCTAATTGCGTTTGTGACACTTCGCTTTCCGCGGTTTTGCCGGTTTGAATGACTTCATCTTCGAGCGCTTCCGCAACGTTCTGATGTTCCTTGGTGAGTGCCACCGCGTTCGTTGCGCCAATGACATTTTCCGGCGCGTTGTCGTGCCATTGGTGCCACATCTTATTCACCAGCAAAAAACGACCCTCCGTATCCTTCAGGGTGATGGATGCGGGGCAATTCTCGATGAAGGCGCCGAATTGATCATTTGCGTCCCGAAGTGCACGCTCGGCGTTAACCAGATCCGTTATGTCGGTCCGTATTACGGCGACATAGCCGTCAGCCGTGACCACCTCGTTAACACGCATCACACGACCATCTTCGAACGGTGATAAAAAAGGCTCTTTGGGATTACGGTGCCGTTCGAGCCTTTCCTCGACCGTCAGTCTTTCGTTCCCATGGGTTCGCGATGCTCTTAGATTTTTCGCCTCGCGAGCGCGGGTAAACTCCTCGAACGTCATTCCGAGTTTAGTGATTTTACCAAGGCCCGGCCGATCCTTGACATAATTCTTATTATAATAAATCAGGCGGTCGTCCGGGTCCCAGAGTGCCAATCCATCTGGAATACTTTCGACCGCTGCTGCCAAGATTCTTTCCGCACGTCGGCTATCGGAAATATCCGTTTGCGTGGTGACGAGGCCGCCATCGGGAGTCCTCCGCTCCTCGACCAAGAAACAACGCCCATCCCTCAATTCACGAACAATCTGGACCGGCAGGTTGTTCCGCCCATTTAGTCGTTCTTGAATAAACTCTTCTTCTCGCCCGTCCGCCAACGGGACATTCCCTGCCGCAACCACTGCCCGAAGCAGTGTTTCGAACTTAACGCCAGGCTTCAAGAGATCTGCCAGTTCGGGACGAAAACCCTGGTACCTGTCGTTAAAAAGCACAAGTCGGTCGTCCGCATCGAACAGTGCAAAACCTTCCTGCAGACTCGCAATCGCGCCGCGGAACATTTCTTCGCTATCGCGTAAATCTTGCGTGCGTTCTTCGGCCTCTCTTTCGGCGGTAATTTCAGAACGAATTAGGACAGTATACCCGCCGCCAATTCTGAACTCTTGCAGAC
>DLVK01000241.1:0-5958 GCA_003444235.1 Rhodospirillaceae bacterium | reverse complement strand
CCCCGCCGATGGTTAAAAGTTGTGCGATCGCTGACGCTTTCAGGCCGATGAAAATTACCAGAGCAATGACACCAAACGCGCCGATCCGGCTATCGCGCATGATGGCAAGGCGCGCTTCGGCACTTTCTCCGCTCCACAGGCCGTCAGCGCAATCGGCCAGGCCGTCTTCGTGTAGCGCACCACTGAGACATGCCATGGCCCCGATTGCAATCAGTCCTGCGGCCAAGGCCGGTAAACCTGCTGCGAGCGCGGCGATCAATCCGCCAACTATGCCGATGATTGTACCGATGACCGGGAAAGCCCACGCGGCATCGGACAGCGGTCGGGCGGCGGTTTCTTCGTCCATCGGGACCGGCAAGCGTGTGAAGAAGCCAAGCGATAGCAGAAAGTCCCCCAGTCGCCTGTCGAGAGCGAGCGCGTCTTCGAACTCCGACTTGGAACTGGTTTCGGAATTGTCAGTGCTTTGCGCAGCTTCGTCAGATGCCGGCGTCTCCGCCTTCTCTTCCTTGGGTTCGGCTTTGCTTGTCTCGGGCCCGGTTTTAGGCTCGGGCGCGGCGTCTTTTTTATCGGGATCTTTAGCTTCGGTCATGACACCCACATTATTTGCTGCAAAGGCAGCTCACGTACAGTAGGGAATAGGAGAAATGCACAGATTTGATGGAAATTTCAATGAATGGACCGACCAGCGCCTCGTTTGCTGAGATACGCGACCTAATTCGTCGCTTCCCTGGCCCCGACGACAAAGCTGCCGCTAAGGCGTCGGCACGCGAAGCAACGCTGACCAAACCCGAAGGTGCGCTGGGATTGCTCGAGACGTTGAGCGAGTGGTTTGTCACCTGGCAAGGGCGACATCCGCCCCGCCTGGACCGGCCGCGCGTTGCCGTCTTTGCGGGAAATCACGGCGTCGCTCGCCATGGGGTGTCGGCTTTTCCTGCGGATGTCACTCGGCAAATGGTGGATAATTTTCAAGCCGGCGGCGCGGCGGTCAATCAGCTTTGCAAAAGTTTCGACGCAGAACTACGCGTATACGAAATGGCACTGGAAAAACCGACCGCGGATTTTACCGAGGGTCCTGCGTTATCGGAGGCGGAGTGCGCCGGCGCGATGGCGTACGGCATGATGGCCGTGGAAGACGGCGTCGATGCGGTTTGCCTCGGCGAAATGGGTATCGGCAACACCACGAGCGCTGCCGCACTTTGCTGCGCTTTGTTTGGCGACTCCCCTGCGGATTGGACCGGGCCCGGAACAGGTGTTGCAGGGGCAGCCCTAAACCGAAAGATCGAAGTGGTGAGCCAAGGAATAGCTCGGCATCAAGATAGTCTCGACGACCCGCTCGAATGTTTGCGCAGGTTGGGTGGCCATGAATTGGCGGCCATCGCTGGCGCCGTCATCGCGGCGCGAATTGGTCGTGTCCCGGTGATTCTTGACGGCTATACGGCGACAGCAGCGGCCGCGGTCCTGCAAAAAATTGACCCTCAAGCACTGGACCATTGCATTGTCGGGCACCTGTCGGCGGAGTCCGCGCATGGCCGTTTGCTTGATGCGCTCGATAAATCTCCGCTGTTAGATCTCGATATGTGCCTTGGCGAAGCGTCCGGCGCGGTGATGGCGTTGGCAGTCCTGAGGGGCGCTATCGCGTGTCACAATGGAATGGCGAGCTTTGCCGAGGCGGAGGTGAGCGAAAAAATTTAATCCGGCTGTTATTCCCCGATTTGTAATAAACGTCCATCGCGACGCGCGGCATGGAAATTATAGAAAAAGACCGCGCTGCAGAGGATCAGGTAAAACAGATTCAAGCCCGACGCGGCCCACCATAATTCAATCTCGAACTGACCTTGCGTAAGAACGGCTCGCATTCCCTCGAAGACGTGCGCCGGCGGTAGCGCCCACGCGGCCCATTGCAGCCATTCGGGTAGGATGGACACCGGGTAATAAATTGCACTGATCGGTGCGATCAAAAAAATCATCGCCCAGGCGATACTTTCGGCGGCAACGCCAACCCTGAGCAGGAGTGCGGTTACCAACAAACCGATCGCCCAGCCGAAAACCAACAGATTGATGAAAAAGGCGATCAATGGCAGGCCCAGTTCGAAAATTGAAAACTGATAGAGCGGAATTGCGATCAACACTGCAGGACCGACGCCAATCAAAACCCGAATTAGGCTGATGGTCATCAGCGCGATGACGAATTCATAAGGGCGCAGCGGTGTCACGAAGATATGGCCGAGATTGCGGGACCATAATTCTTCAAGAAACGAAATCGAAAATCCTAATTGTCCCCGAAACAGCACATCCCAGAGCAATACCGCGCCGATCAGCACACCGGCAGCGCCGGCTAGAACGGATGATTGATTGAGGAAAAACTGGGAAATAAACCCCCATAAAACGAGCTGAATGCTGGGCCAATAAGCAAGCTCGAGCAGTCGTGGCACCGAGCCTTTGATCAAGTACCAATAGCGTAAAACTAGACCGTAAATCCGGCCCAGCGAAATCTCCAATCGTCCGGAAAAATCGTCCATCAATCGACCTGCTTTTCTGGAGTTCTGCGTGCAACGGCGAGGAAGACTTCTTCCAGGCTATCTCTGCCATAGGCTTCGATCAGCCGCTTCGGTGTTCCGGTGTCGGTAATGCGGCCATGTTCCATCATGAGCACGTAGTCGCAGAGCCGTTCGACTTCTTGCATGTTGTGGCTAGCCAGCAGGATTGCTGCGCCGGTGTGCTTTCGATAGTCGGAGAGATAGCGCCGAATCCAATCGGCGCTATCGGGATCGAGACTTGCGGTAGGTTCGTCGAGCAACAGCAGCTCGGGTTCGTTAAGGAGTGCTTTTGCTAACATCACCCGAGTTCGTTGTCCGGCAGAAAGAGTGCCGTATGGCCGATCGATAAACTCAGAGATTTGCAGATCTTTGGCGAGTGTCGAGAGCCGTTCGTCGATTGCAGCAATTCCATAGAGGCGAGCATAGACCGCAAGATTTTGCTTCACGCTCAAACGCTGCGGTAGGTCGATATATGGCGAAGAAAAATTCATTCGCGCCAGAGCCCGATATCGGTTTTTAAGCATGTCGATACCGAATATCGAAATTTTGCCCGCGCTCGGGACGACCAAGCCCAACAGCATGGCAATTGTGGTCGTTTTGCCAGCGCCGTTGGCGCCCAGAAGTGCGGTAACCGACCCGGCCGCAATTTCGAAAGAGATTTCGTCGACTGCTCGCACTGCGCCGAAGCGCTTGGATAGATTGCTGACGGAAATGATGGGGTTTTCTAACATGACGAAACTTATATGGTTGGGTTGCGCCTGTGAAAGCAAGGGCGGATGCTCTAAATCGGAAGGTATGGAAAGGAGCGATGTTCAAGCGCACACCAGATAATGACGACAGCACGCGCACCGGCTTGAGTGTAATTCAAGCAGGGCAAATTCATCTGCGAACTCTAATTTTAGTGCGTTGGGTTGCTGCCGCTGGCCAGACTGCGACGCTGGTCGTGGTCAATTTCGGGCTCGAGTTCGATTTGCCGTTGCTGCCGTGTCTCGGTGCCGTTTTTGCTTTGGCGCTTTCGAACTTAATACTTATGGGCCGTGGTCGTGGGCGCCGGCGCATGACCGAGCGGGAAGCCGTGCTGTTGCTGGGCTTCGACGTAATACAGCTAAGCGTGTTGCTTTATCTGACCGGCGGGCTAGCCAACCCCTTCGTAATCCTGATCATTGCCCCAGCAATGGTCTCAGCGACTATTCTGTCGCGTGGCGCGACAATTGGTCTCATCGTGCTGGCAATGGTCTGCATATCGCTTCTCGGGAGCTATCACCTTCCCTTACCTTGGAGCGGATGGCCTATCGAACTCGAACCGACTTATTTGCTGGCAATATGGACCGCGCTTGCGGTCGCGGTGGTTTTCATTGCGACATATGTCTGGTCGGTCTCTGAAGAGGGGAGACGGATGTCCGAAGCGTTGGCAGCGACCCAGGCCTCGTTGGCGCGTGAACAGCGGGTTTCTGCGCTTGGGGGATTGGCGGCTGCTGCGGCGCACGAGTTGGGTTCACCACTGGCAACAATCACCGTTGTTGCCAACGAGCTTTCGCAAGAGGTTCCCAAGGACAGCCCGATTGCCGAGGATGTGCAGCTCTTGCTCAGCCAGTCAGAACGTTGCCGCGAAATCATCACCGGGCTCGCTCAAACGCCGGAAGCCTCTGCTACAGCGCCATTCGCGCGCTTGCCTTTCTCTGCGCTGATTGAAACCGCACGCGCGCCCTACAGTGTGGAAGGTATCGAGGTGTCGGTTTTGGTCGAGGAAGATGCCGTCGGCGAGGAGCCCTATCTTCCTTACGGACCCGAGATGGTGCATGGCCTGGGAAACCTCATTCAAAACGCGGTGCAGTTCGCCGATCGACATGTGCGTTTAAAATTGTATTGGACCGATGAAACGATCCGGCTAACGGTCCAGGACGATGGCCCCGGTTTTGCGCCATCGGTTTTATCGGCTATCGGCGAGCCTTATATTTCGACGCGGGCGGGTAGCGGCGAGAATTTGGGATTGGGTATTTTCATTGCAAATACATTATTGCAGCGCACCGAGGCGGACTTGAGGTTCAGCAATAGAGACGGTGCTAAGGTTGAGATAAGCTGGTCACGCGCTATCTTGGATAATAGCGCTACTGAAGGAGAGAGATTGTGAACGAATTGTCGTCGGGTTTGCCTGCGGATCGTACGCTCCTGATCGTCGATGACGACGCCCCATTGCGGAATCGTTTGGCCAGGGCGTTAGAAAAACGCAATTTTATGCCCGAAGTGGCTGGAAGCGTCACCGAAGGCATCGACATGGCTTCGCATCGTCCGCCAGCCTATGCAATTGTCGATCTCCGATTGGAGGATGGTAACGGACTTGAAATCGTTAAGGCGTTGCGAGAAGTCCGCACCGATGTGCGCATCGTTATACTGACCGGTTATGGAAATATCGCGACCGCTGTCGAAGCGGTAAAAGCGGGGGCGGTCGATTACCTACCTAAACCGGCCGATGCGGATGCGATTGCCGCCGCCTTGCTGGAAACCGAACGACCTTTACCGCCGCCGCCGGAGGATCCGATGTCGGCAGACCGTGTACGTTGGGAACATATTCAGCGAGTTTACGAACAATGTAACCGCAATGTGTCCGAAACAGCGCGGCGCCTGAAAATGCATCGGCGAACCCTGCAGCGTATTTTGAACAAACACGCGCCGAGAAATTAGACGATAGGATCGGAGCTTAGCGAGCCGCCGGTCTGGCTACCGGCCGCCGTCGTGATTCCGCGTACAACACGGTATCAACATGGCGACCCTGGAACATGGTGACACCTAGACCTTGGCCCGCCCTAATCGACGTTGGGCTGTCGCACCGGGCAAAAATGACGCGCGATTTGCCGATTTGGCCGATTGCCTCGCGCACCGTATCGTTAGCTTGGTTGTCGCCGTCGCCCGCCGCGAGCATATCCTGGCTCCAGAAAATTTTGCCGAGATCTACACCCAGCTTGCGTCGATCGACGAAAGGCAAGCTTGCACTGTTCACCCCATCGAGGCACACGCGATAGCCTTTTTCGCGTACGAAATCTCGGGCAAACATAAAGCCTGGAATATCGGCAAAAATATCGACCAGTTGTACTTCGATGACGATAGTACCGCGGCTCCCCATACGCAGTGACGCGTCAAAGTCGAGGAACTCCGGTGACATCAATGTGTCCACATTGAGATTAATGCTGAAAGACGAATGAAGATCGGTATCTTCACCACGGCTCAATACCTTCAATACTCTGCGGTCAAAGGTTTGCGTCAAATGCTGGAAAAGCCAACGATTGGCGACCAAATCCACTTCCGGCAAGACCGTTTCCGCCAGTTCTCCGATAGCGACAAATAGTTCTTTCAATATCGGCTTCGGCGGCGCATCGGAGGCCATAACGCAAACCGGCTGGCGACGTAGAACGCTGGATAAATC
>DLVK01000284.1:744-3441 GCA_003444235.1 Rhodospirillaceae bacterium | reverse complement strand
ACGGCCAAGCCTACGCCGTTATGTTGGCGAGCCCCGCCGATCTCGAGGATTTTGCGGTCGGCTTTTCGTTGAGTGAAGGCATCGTCGCCAACCCGGAAGAGATAATCGCTCTGGTCGATGACGAAACCGACGACGGCTTATTGCTTCACATGGAAATTCCTCCGGAACGCATGGAGGCACTCGAAACCCGTCCACGTACGCTGCCCGGCCAATCCGGTTGCGGCCTCTGTGGGATTTCCGAATTAGAAGCAGCGGCCCGCCTATATCCGGCGATCGAAACCGAACCGGCCATTTCGCCAGACGCGATATTCGCAGCCCTTGACGCCCTGCCGGCAGAGCAAAAATACAACCAGGCCACGGGAGCAGTTCATGCCGCGGCGTTCGCGGACAGAGCCGGCGAAATACTGGCGGTGCGCGAGGATATCGGACGCCATAATGCTCTCGATAAACTCGTCGGCTATTTGCGAACGGGCGATTTCGATCCGACTTCGGGCTGGGCATTGCTGACAAGCCGATGCAGCATCGAGCTCACCCAGAAAGTAATGGCAGCACGCATTCCGGCGCTGGTGACAATCTCGGCCCCAACGGGACTGGCAGTGGAATTCGCCGAGGCGCACGCGCTGACGTTAATCGCCTTGGCACGTTCGGACGGCCTTCTGGTCTTCAACGACCCGTTCGGGAAGTTCGCCTAGCCCGCCAAAATTTCCAGGAACGTAATACCCGCAACCCCTAGGCGCGCGCGATCCGCCAACGCTGCATCGGGACTATCAAACTCCACCATCCCGATACCGACATCCGGGCCCAACATAGCCAACGCGCGTCGCACTTCGCTTTGTCCCAAATCAAGGTCCTTGGCAAGACGCGCGACAGTGGCTTTTCTATACTCGTATAAATAGTTTAATATTGAAATTTCATTTGCCGTCAAATCCGGCATTTCCGCTGCCAACTTGGCGGCTAAATCTACCGGCGTCGATTTCACGTCCCGGCTCGGTGCAAGGTGACGGGAATACTTTTCGAACTCGGGGTACCGCTCCGCGGATCGAAACTGTCTACCGACAGCAGAACATTTGTTTCCGGGTAATAAGCCGCAACCGCACCTTCGGGAATTTCATGGGCCTTGAGGCGAAAGCCCTCCGCTACACGTCCTTTCCCGTCAGCCTGATGGCTTTTCAAGTCGACCAATACACCTTCGTTTAAACCCATTTTATCAATGTCTTGAGGGTTGATAAATAGCACCCGGCGTTCGCCCTTCACGCCTCGGTACCGGTCATTTAGACCGTAAACCGTCGTATTGTATTGATCATGAGAACGAATAGTGATGAGAGTGAAACGAGTATCCTTATCCCCATTGACCGGTAAGGGGTGAACGCAAAAACGCGCCTTGCCTGTCGCGGTCGCCCATTGCCGTTCTCCCGCGCTGTTGCCGAGATAGAAACCGCCCTTTTGTTTAATGCGGGCGTTAAAATTTTCAAAACCGGGCACTGTAGATGCAATTTTATCGCGAATATTATCGTAGTCATCCGCCATGCTGCGCCAAGGAATTTTGTCGCCGGATATGGTTGCGTCGGCTATGCCGGCAACGATCGCGGGTTCCGACATAAGCATGTCCGAGACCGGCGCGTTTATGCCAGCGGACCCATGCACCATGGACATGGAATCCTCCACCGTTACCATCTGATCGCCGCTCGCTCGGATATCTATTTCCGTGCGTCCGAGGCACGGAAGTATAAGTGCGTCCTTGCCGCAAACGAGATGGCTACGGTTTAGCTTCGTCGCCACGTGGGCTGTGAGGTTGCATCGCGCCAGTGCTGCTTCGGTAAATTCGGTGTCGGGTGTAGCGCTAGCAAAGTTGCCCCCCATGCCGATAAATACTTTCGCACGTCCCTCCGCCATCGCCTTGATCGATGCGACCGTATTGTATCCTTCGCGGCGCGGAGCGGTAATTCCGAACTCGGCCTCGAGCGCATCGAGAAAAGCGGGCTTCGGCTTTTCCGTAATGCCCATCGTGCGGTCCCCTTGCACGTTCGAATGGCCGCGCACGGGACAGGCGCCGGTTCCAGGCCTGCCGATATTGCCTTTGAGAAGCAGCAGATTAATCAGTGTTTGGATGGTATCGACCGCATCCGGTTGCTGAGTGATCCCCATGGCCCAGGTAAAAATCGTCCGCTCGGACGTCCGATAGATGTCCGCAGCAATCTGGAGTTCCGCGCGGGTAAGACCCGACAGCGTTTCGATTTGGGACCATTCGGTGGCGTCGAGATCGGCAACCAACGTGTCATAGCCCTCCATATGTTCCGCAATGAATTCGTGGTCGATTACCCCCCCATTTGCACGATCCGCGTCGAGCAGAAGTTTCATAATGCCTTTCGCCACCGCCCTGTCGCCCCCGGGCCTCACCTGAAAATATTCCGCGCTGATATTTACTCCGCCAAGCAACATGTCTCCGGCTTTTTTAGGATCCGAGAACTTGACCAGACCCCGCTCCTTAAGCGGATTGAAAGTTACCACTGCAGCCCCTCTCAGCGCGGCTTTGCGGAGATCGCCCAACATGCGGGGATGATTGGTGCCTGGGTTCTGGCCGAAGACGAAAATCGCCTCCGCTTGCTCGAAATCTTCGAGCTGCACCGTGCCTTTGCCGATACCGATTTGCTCGGTCAAGGCGACGCCACTCGCCTCGTGGCACATGTTGGAGCAGTC
>DLVK01000284.1:0-438 GCA_003444235.1 Rhodospirillaceae bacterium | reverse complement strand
GGCACATGTTGGAGCAGTCCGGCAAATTGTTGGTACCGAATGCCCGGGCAAACAATTGATAAAGAAAAGCGGCCTCGTTGCTGGTCCGTCCCGATGTGTAGAACAGAGCCTCGTCGGGACTGTCGAGCGCGTTCAGTTTAGCGGCGATCAGTTGAAAGGCGTCTTTCCAACTGCATGGCCGATATTTATCGCTCTTGGGCTCGTACCGCATGGGATGAACCAACCGCCCCTGACCTTCGAGGAAATAGGCATCCTTTTCCTGCAACTCCGAAACCGTATGACGCGCGAAAAACTCGGGCCCGACCGCCTTCCGGGTCGATTCCCAGGTGACCGCCTTAACCCCGTTTTCGCAGAACTCGAACGACGAAGCGTGTTCCGGATCGCCCCAGGCGCATCCCGGGCAATCGAAGCCGGCATCCTGATTGACCCGGAGCAGCG
>DLVK01000264.1:0-3113 GCA_003444235.1 Rhodospirillaceae bacterium | reverse complement strand
CACCTGGAAAAAACCCGCGAACTGGTGAAGTTCTGCATCGACAAAGGGGTACCCGTCACCCGCGCCGGCATCAACGCGGCATTCGGTTGCAATTTCGAAGGCGACGTTTCGCTCGACGCCTTGGTCGACACCGTCGAAGACACTCTCGCCCTCGCCGACGAGTTCAATCTCGAAATCGAGGCTTTCAGCCTCGCCGATTCCATGGCCTGGGCAACGCCGCTCGGCATCAAGCGCGGCGTCGGCGCGGTGAAGGAAAAATATCCGGATATGCCCATCCGGCTTCACCTCCACAACACCCGCGGTATGGGCATCGCCAACGCCTATGCGGGGATCGAAATGGGCGTCGACCGGTTCGACTCTTCGATTGCCGGCCTGGGCGGCTGTCCGTTCGCCAAACATCAAGGCGCGGCTGGCAATGTGGCCACCGAAGATCTCGCCTTCATGGGCGATGAGATGGGTATCGAAACCGGTATCGACCTCGATGCGCTGATCGAAGCCTCGCAAGTCGCGACCGAAGTGGTCGCCCACGACACGCCCGCTTGTATCGCCAAGGGCGGTTCGCTGGCCGCCATTCGCCAGCGGCTCAAAGAAGCGGCCGAGTAGAGGAGCACCATTCATGGCTGGAAAAGTATACGTCCTCGCGAGCTTCAAACCCGCGGACGGAAAGAAAGACGAAGTCGAGGCGGTGTTGCGGGGCATGTGCGCACCGACCCGGAACGAGCCCGGTAACGAGATTTACGATCTCCACGCGAAGACCGCAGGCAGCGATGACGGTGACTCGTTTCACCTCTTCGAGCGATATGTGGACGCCGCCGCGCTCGACGCCCATCGCGAGACCGACCACTACAAGAACTATCGCGCCACGATCATGGACCTGCTCGCGGAACCGATCCATGTGGTGGTGATGGAAGGTGTCGACGTCGCCGGGTGATCCGCTAGCGGCCTTCATTGTGCGCTGTTAGACAGAGGCGCACACCAAGCTGGCGCTTCCAAGTCTTCATAAACGCGGATTAGGCCTAGTTCATCGGATGGGAATTCGAATTGCTCTAAGGATATAGGCTGTTGCAGTAGAATTCTGCCTCGCCTTCAAGCGTGCCAAATAGCCGGAGTGCGGAATGCCGACCCATATTGCGTGTCTGACCTTCGATTTCGACGCCATGTACGGCATGGTCGCGCGCGGCCTCAAGACGCCGACGCCGGTATCGCGTGGCGAGTTCGGTGCCGTCTCGGTGCCACGTATTCTCGAATTGTTGGAGCGTTGGAATATTCCCACCACATGGTTCATTCCGGGCGTCGTTATCGAGACCTATCCGGATTTGTGCCGCCGGATCGCAGACGCCGGTCACGAAATCGGCAATCACGGCTGGACTCATATTCCACCGGCCGAGCTGTCGGCAAAGGCGGAGGAAGAGGGGCTAGTTCGGGCGAACGCCGCGATCACGGATATATCCGGCGTGTCGCCGCAAGGCTACCGGTCCCCGTCTTGGGATCTCAGCCCCGCCACCGTCGGGCTCCTGCTAAAGCACGGCTTTGTCTTCGACAGCAGCATGATGGGGCACGATAGCCAGCCCTATTTCGCGCGTGACGGGGATGTGGTCTCCGACGATGAACCGATACGTTTCGGCCCCGTGACGTCGCTGCTCGAAATGCCCATAAGCTGGTCGTTGGACGACTTCCCGCATTTCGAATATCTCCGCACCGCAACCCACCTTGCGCCGGGTCTCGCCAATGCCGGCCTCGTTCTGGAGAATTTCCTCGACGACTTCGCCTATATGACGGAGACGGAATCCTGGGGAGTGCTCACCTATACCTTCCACCCATTCGTGATCGGGCGTGGGCATCGCATGCGCATGCTCGACAATCTTATTCGCGGCTTGAGCGATCGCGGCGCGGAATTCCTACGCATGCAGGACGCGGTCGCGGCATTTCTCGCCCGCAACGCGGAGACAGCGTCGGGTGCGGACCAGTAACGACCTATTGATCGCTCTATTGGATTAACTCGCTAACGCATCGCGGGATTGCCCTATCTCGCCGCGCTCCAACCGCCTGACCAATTCAGCCACCTTGCTATTCGCCTCGACAGGGATTCCCAACGCGCGTCCCTTTTCCTCAAGGTAGCCATTCATATATTCGATTTCCGTCGTTCGCCCCTTGGCGATATCTTGAGCGATGCCCGACAGATTTCGCCCCTTGATGCGCCTGCGTTCCCGCTTGAATTGACCGTCGACTGCAGCCCGTGCGGCTGCGTCGCCAGCCACGGCGGCCCGCCATATTGCCGGCTCGAGGCCGCGCACAGCGGTCACCGTGTAATCAAGCGCCTCACCGAGTGCGAGGCCCTCGGCCGCAATGCGGACCATGAAGTCTACCAGAGCCGGGTCGTCGAACATCGTGCGCATATCTAATCCGGTAATTCCGGATAGGGCGCTCGTCATCGCGTTCTCGATTAGTTTGGTCCAGCGCTCACCCAGGATGTTCTCGCTCACGCGGGCACTGTCCACCACACCCAATATTTCTGCGAGTTGCCGGACCCGCGGCGTAGCCCGCCCGTCGAGCTCGCCGATCCGGAACACATCGTACGCCTCACCGCCGGACTCCCGCGCGCGGACGATATGTCTGGGACCGACGAGATGCGTACTAAGCGTGCTGGCGATACAACCGAGCGTACGTTCCGGTCCCGCGCGCTCGGCAACCAGCGGCTCCATCAATCCGTTCTGCATCGTGACGATGCATCCGTCGGAGCCCAAGAACGGCAGCACAAGCTCGGTCGCCCAAGCCGTGTCGTACATCTTCATGCAAATGAAGGCCGTACTGATTGATCTCTGGGACAACGCCTGCGCTTCGTCGACGTGCAGCGCTTCGATAGTCTGAACGAAATCATTCTCGGGTGTTTCGATGCGAAGACCGTTCTTCTTGATTTCAGCGATGTGCTCGCGCCATGGATCGACAAGTATCGTCTCAAATCCGCCGCGCGACATCATCGCCGCCGTGTATCCGCCGACGGCGCCGGCACCGACAACGCAAATTTCAGCTTCGCCGGTCATCTTCAGATGTCGAACGCCCCGATATGCATCATCAGCATGGTGAAATAACCGGTCACGGCGACGACCTCGAGG
>DLVK01000543.1:0-4121 GCA_003444235.1 Rhodospirillaceae bacterium | reverse complement strand
TTGCCACCGGTTGCGAGGTCGGACATGGCTTTGCCGAA
Source organism: Rhodospirillaceae bacterium (assembly GCA_003444235.1). Taxonomy (GTDB): domain Bacteria; phylum Pseudomonadota; class Alphaproteobacteria; order UBA8366; family UBA8366; genus UBA8366. Next base: position 4,083 of record DLVK01000543.1, on the reverse strand, counting down.
GTGACTCGTATCGACCGCGGCCATCAGATTGATACCGTTCGTTACGTGGGCTCTCGACGTATCACTGCCGAAAATTTTGCCCATGGCTTCAGCGGTGGCCGGCGGAAGGTCTGAGACTTTCTGATTGAAGCCATGCTGGCTGACCACCAAAGCCGCCTCGTCGAACTCGATCTTGCCGAGAATGCCCTTGGCTGGGCCGCTGATCGGCAGAATATCGGCGAGGGTGAATTTTTGATGTAACAACGCGAAGTTCCAGCCCGTTCCCACATCGAAGATCAACAGCTCGAGGCCATCGAAGGCCTTATGTTTTTTGCTGACCGAAGTACCGGCAAATTCCTTCTCGGAAATAACCAGATCGCGGACCGCAAAATCTCCCGCATTGGGAAGTTTGTTGAGTCCGGGAATCGACGAAATCGGAATATCGGCGCCGGTGAGGGAGATGCCGAAATCGGCAACCTTTCCGCCCTTGATTTCCAGATTGGCACTGGCCTTGAGATTGCGAACCCGGCCAATCGACGTAACGCCGGTGATTGCAATGTCCTGCTTGGTGCCGAGTTTTACGTCGAGACCGATATTTCCAAGCGTCAGCCAGGATAGGCCGAACGCTTTAGACCAACGTTGATTGGTCGAGCCTGCGATTTCAAAGGTTCTTTGGCCACCTTCGGTTTTCATATCGACGAAGACTTGCTCGAATTCGAAATTTCGTCCGCCCGCGTGGATTGACGCATCAGTTGCGACAGATACCTCGATGCCGCTGTCCGAGCCTTTGACCACGAGCGCTGAATTACTCAGTTTCAAGACATCCGGTGCGCCTGGAATTCTGAGTTTGTTCAGCGGTACCGAAAGATCGAGGTTCTGCATAAACGACTTGGCGAGCGATTTCGGCTGCTTGAATATGCTTGGATCGAACTTTCCGGTGAGTGGCAGGTTAGTGGTCGGGAGCTTAAGCGCGCTCATGACCTCTTTGACCTTACCGGCGACCGACATTGCGGCACGGATGTTGACGCCGGATTTAAGATTCAGCGATGTGACACCGAGATGTTCTGTAACGATTTCCGGTACCGGCTGGTTGTTGCCAGCATTGCTTGCCGGGGCGACGACAAAGCCGGTTTTGCCGAGTTGAAGATCGTCGAGCGGCGTTCCCTTGGCACCGGGGGCCAGATCGGAGATTTTCAGCCCGTCGCTCAGTAGCGCGACATTGGGGCGCCGTTTGCCTTCGGGCGTGTAGGCTACGAGAGTCGTCGCGACGTTACCGATGCTAAGCCCGGCCGAGGCGTAGTGATTGGCTATTTTGGGGTCCGATACTTTGATTTTGTCGAGACCCGGCAGATTCCCGGCGCCGAAATCCGATAACGCAAAATCGCCCTTCAGTTCGATCTCGTACGATGCCTGTGTGCTGCCGGAAAGCTCTGCGTCAAAGGGATGAGTTTTACCGCCGAGTGCCAGATCGCCCGTGAGGGAAAACTTTTTCTCATTACCGGCGATTTCAGCGGCGAACGCGAGACCGGTGACGCGCGCATTGGAAAGCGGCAGCTTCAATGCGGCGCTACGTTGCGCCTGAGCCCCATCGAGAGTCAGTTTGCGGGCGACGCTGTCATAGGCAATCGTGACCGGTGCGAATTTGAGCGTTTGTTTGGCTTTGATTTCAATTTCACTGGAAACCGATGCGGTAATTCCGTTGTCATGCCCTTTGAGAGAGAGCGTCGTGCCGGAAAAACTCAAAAAGCTTGGTCGCCAGCTGGGACGAGGCACGGGTAGTGGGACAGTAAGATCGAGCGCATCCAAAAACTGTTTGGAAAGACGGGAAGCCTTGAATTTGCCGGCGAAAATGCCTGGATTGATACTGCCGTTCAATTTCAGCGTGTTGATATTCAGGCCGATCTTGTTGACCAGTTCGCGAAGTTTCCCCGTTGCTTTGGCTGCGGCAAAAAGTTTGACACCGGCAGGTTTCTTGACCGGGCGAGTACCCAAATACTGCTTCAATGCGGGCGGTACCGCGACCGAACGATTGGCATTCTCGCGTGGAATCGCGAGTAGTATCATTTTGGTGAAGGTGAGATCGTTCAGCGGTGTCGCGCGGATGGCGCTGGAAAAATCTCCGAGATGAAAATTGCTAATAACGATGCCGACATTGAAATGGCGGAGGCCATCGGATTTGAAGCCGACGATTGCGGTTTTAATCTTGCCATTCGCGACCGCAGGCAGTTCCGCGGAGAAATAGTTTTTGCCGGCTTTGAGGCCTCCGACTTCGATGTTTTCGAGGCCGGGAATGGTCCATCCCGCAAGTTTTTGCAGTGAGGACTTAGTGTCTGCCTGGGATGGCAGCGCGAAGATTCCAACCAACAGCAGAACGGTTAGGCTAACCAGCCCGCGTTTCATCCGCAGCATCGTATGATCTCCCTGATGTCGCTTTTTTTCGAAAAGTTCCCTCATCCTAACGCTTAAGTCGCGCTAGGTCAGACAAAATCGACACGACTGCGTCACACGAACGCACCCGTTTTTTCCTTTTTTTTACAAAGCTTAAGGAGACACGCTTATGCAAACCCCTTTTTGATCGCCGTGCTGGCGTGGACCGGCGCGGCGATTTTTTTTGCCGCCGCCGCTCAACCTAGAATTCTCGAGACGCCAGAGGAAGTTCCCGAAATTCAAATTGTCGGACAGTTGCCTGTTTATTGCGGTCCCCATGCGAGTATTGCCGCAATTTTGCGAGGCGCTGGGGGCCAAATGAAAGTTTCCGATGGCGCTACGATCAACGGGACACGGCTCGAGTTGTATCGCGGTCAAGCGCCTGCGAACCAAGGCCTTTGGACCGTTGTCATGTCCTGGCCCGACGGCGGCGCTTGTATCCTCGCGACCGGCGATTCATGGGCAAACAGGACCGTACCTCCGACACCGGAAAACAGCCATTAGGGCTAAGAAACCGACGCTGACCAAGGATGGAGCAGCGCGCGGTCGTCAAGTATCCCGCCATCCACCTTTAAAGGAGACCACAATGAGTGGATCAAACAATAAACCCGCAGCCAAAACCAGGGTTGCGACTTCCAGTACCGCCGCTGGCGCCACGACGGCGCCGGTCGTCGTCTGGTTCTGGGGCCTAGCATTCCCCGACACTGCGATGCCGCCTGAAGTCGCTGCCGCTTTAGGGGCCACACTCGGTGCCGTCGCTTCTTACCTATTAAGGATGCTTCCAGATACCGGAGACAAACAATGATCCGAAGAGTGACAACCCTATTTTTGTTGGCCGCGCTCAGCGGCTTTTTTCTTGTCGGCTGCGCGGCCTTCAACACTGATGCGGTCGTGGACGAAACCAATCGACAAACGAGCGCCGGGATCACTGATTTTCGCTTCGAAACCGAGCTTGGTCCCGATGGCAAACCCTATGTCTCAGGCGTGCGCCTGATCGATGGCAAGGAAAAATCACGCGTCAAGGCAAAGGTCGAGCTGCCGAGCGGTTTAAAAGCGAGTTACGAAGCCGAGGACGTGCGTTCGTTCCCTGGCCAGCAAATACAAGGCATCGTTCAGAAGGCGTTTGTTGATGCGGGGATCGAACAGACCAAGCTAATCAAGGAGATGATTCCAAAGATGGTTGAAGCTCTGAAGCCCTTATGGGCGAAATAGACAAGTCCCTATTCGCGACCCCCTTGAGAGTGTTCATGAAAACCCCGGCTTCGGCTGGGGTTTTTTTTGTGTTTTGTGTGGAATGATTAGGCGTTGCTTTCATGCCAAAGGAGACGGATACCAGCCTGAATTTGCGATAGTAAAACGATTTCTCGCTGATCGTTCGTTGTTCCATGGGGTAGGGATTCGCGTAGCCAGCGCAATTGACATTCCAAACCGTCGGGGCCCGTTGCCATCGTATGACAGATGCGGGTTTCGAGGCGATCCATCTGATCGCAAAGTTGAGCGGATTTCGCGTCGTCCGTGGTGATACGGATATGGTCTCTAATTTCGAGCCATTCCTCGTAGAGAGCACAAATTGGGTCGGGCGAAGAATCGCCACCGGCGCCACGGCCGGAAAGTTTATCCCTGTTCACGCCTGCTCCGCTTTTGCTCCCGTCAGGGATGCGATTTGACGTTTTCTCT
>DLVK01000256.1:0-6664 GCA_003444235.1 Rhodospirillaceae bacterium | reverse complement strand
TCAATCCGGTCCGCACCGAAAGTCTTACTGACCGCAACTAGCGTTACATCCTGCGCATTGCGGTGTGCGGAACATGCGGCCTCGGCAATTTTTTGCCGGACTGAGATAAAATTCTTGGAGATCTCGGACAAAGTATTCATGGATGCTTTCAGTGTAGCTCTAAAAAATGTATCACAGGTGGGTTTACACAGCTTGCGGCAGCAGCAACAATTCTGTGGATTTCAGACAGCATTTTCCGGCATAAAAGTTGGCATGAAAAGAATTTCTACAGTGCTTTTTATGATCGCCGCCATGGTGGTGGGGGCTTGTTCCGGTGGCGAAGAGGGTCCCAAAACCACCGAGGCACAGCCGCTGCAGGCCAGCGGCGCGCAAAGCAGTAAGAACGGGGGCCTTTTGGAAGCGGTATTCGGCACCGGCGACAGCGGTGACGCCGGCGGATCGACCGTTGCCGTTAACGGTTATCTTTGGCGTGCCTCGCTCGATACTATTTCGTTCCTTCCGCTCAATACGGCCGATCCGTTCGGAGGCGTCATCATCACTGAATGGTACAGCCCCCCCGAAGCGCCCAATGAACGTTTCAAGGTCAATATTTATATTCTCGATAAGGCACTTCGTGCGGACGGGCTTCGGGTTACTGTATTTCGACAAAAGCGCGCAGGCAGCAACCGATGGGTTGAAGCGAAGGTTAATCAGAAAACCGGCACCGATCTGGAAAACGCGATCTTGAAGCGTGCCCGTCAAATGCGAATTCGGCTAGGACAGTAGGACGGCATACGCCATATGCCGCTGCCCTCCGCACCGCACTACCAAACACCCCATCGCCAGAGCACCGCTCCTTAAGGATGCCCCGATGACTCGTTACAACTTCAAGACCACGGAACAAAAGTGGCAAAGCCTTTGGGAAGAAAAAGGCTGTTTCGAGGTCGGGGAGGACACGGATCTTCCGAAATATTACGTCATGGAGATGTTTCCCTATCCGTCGGGGCGCATTCACATGGGGCATGTCCGCAATTACACCCTAGGCGATGTCGTCGCGCGTTATAAAAAATCTCGTGGTTTCAATGTTTTGCATCCAATGGGTTGGGACGCCTTTGGACTCCCGGCTGAAAACGCAGCATTCGAAAACAATGTTCACCCGGCCGAATGGACCCGTGAAAACATCGCCGCCATGCGCGCGCAATTAAAATCGATGGGCCTATCGCTCGACTGGAAACGCGAATTCGCCACATGCGATCCAGAATATTACGAGCAAGGACAGCGTCTGTTTTTAGCGTTGATGGAAGCCGGACTTGCCTACCGCAAGGAATCCTGGGTCAATTGGGATCCGGTGGAAAATTCGGTTTTAGCGAACGAACAGGTGATCGACGGAAAAGGCTGGCGCACCGGCGCACCGGTCGAAAAACGGTTGCTTAATCAATGGTTCTTTAAAATCACCGAATTTTCCGATGCCTTGCTCGAGGGGCTCGAAAAATTGGAACGCTGGCCCGACAAGGTGCGCCTGATGCAGGAAAACTGGATCGGGCGATCCGAGGGCGCGCGGGTTCAGTTTCAATTGAGCGATGACAGCGCACTCGAAGTTTTCACTACCCGGCCTGACACCCTGTTCGGCGCCTCGTTTTGTGCCATTGCGGCCAATCATCCTTTGGCGCAAAAGCTTGCCGATTCAAATAAGGACATTGCTGCATTCGTCGAAGAATGCAACCGAATGGGCACTAGCGAGGCGGAGATTGAGGTCGCCGAAAAGAAGGGAATCGACACCGGCATTACTGCCGACCACCCGTTCCTGGCTGGCGAAACATTACCGGTTTATGTGGCGAATTTCGTCCTTATGGAATATGGCAGTGGCGCGATTTTCGGATGTCCGGCACATGACCAGCGCGATCTGGATTTCGCTCGCAAATATGAACTTAGCGTGACACCGGTGGTACTGCCGCTGGAAAGCGATATCGAAGAATTCGAAATCGGTACGGAAGCATATGTCGGCGAGGGCAGTCTGATTAACTCGGGCTTTCTTGACGGACTCGACGTACCGAGCGCCAAAAAACGGGCCGTCGAAGAATTGGAATCGCTCGGCTGTGGAAATTCCGAGATAAGTTATCGGTTGCGTGATTGGGGTGTGTCGCGCCAACGTTATTGGGGTTGTCCGATTCCGGTAATACATTGCGGAGATTGCGGCGTTGTCCCAGTACCCGACGAAGATTTACCGGTCGAGCTGCCGAGCGACGTGACCTTTGATACGCCCGGGAATCCTCTAGAACATCACCCCACCTGGAAAAAGGTCGATTGTCCCAAGTGCGGCAAGAAGGGACAGCGGGAAACCGATACCTGCGATACGTTCTTCGATTCATCTTGGTATTTTGCGCGCTATTGCTCGCCCCACCATCACGAGTCACCCTACGATCGAAAAGCAACCGACTATTGGATGCCTGTCGACCAATATATCGGAGGTGTAGAACATGCGGTGCTACATTTGCTCTATTCGCGCTTTTTCATTCGCGCGTTGCACCATATCGAGCTGATTGGCAGCGAAGAGCCTTTCACGGGCCTTTTCACCCAAGGCATGGTCTGCCACGAAACCTACCGGGCAGCCGATGGAGGTTGGCTATTTCCAACTGACGTGGTGCGTGAAGACGGCGAATGGCGAAACCGTGAAAGCGGTGAGACAGTAAGCGCGGGCCGTTCGGAGAAAATGAGCAAATCGAAGCGGAATGTGGTCGACCCGGCCGAAATCATCGAAAGTTACGGCGCCGATACCGCCCGGCTTTATATGTTGTCCGACAGTCCGCCGGAACGAGACCTGGAATGGACAGAAGCGGGAATTCAGGGAGCCTGGCGGTTTCTTAACCGAATTTGGCGCATGATCGAAGGTGATTTAGATGATCTCGCGAGTTCGCCCGATAAGCCGCCCGCGAATTTCGGCGACTATTCTGAGCTTCACCGCGACTTGCACAAATTCATCGCCAACGTGACCGGAGACCTGGACCGCTTCCATTTCAATCGGGCCGTCGCCCGCATCCGCGAGTTCAGCAATGCGCTTATTGATTTTAATGGCACGGGTCCAGAAGCGAACTGGTTGAAACGGGAATGTTATCGCACGATTGTGCAATTGATGGCCCCGATTGCCCCTCATATCGCCGAAGAGTTATGGCAACGGTTGGGACATCAGACATTGCTGGTCGAGACCGCTTGGCCCCAATGGGACCCCTCCCTGCTGCAAGACGAATTGGTGACGGTAGCGGTTCAGGTAAATGGTAAGCTACGCGGCACACTGGAGCTCGCTCGCGATAGCGATCAACAGGAAACCGAATCGCTGGCGCTCGCGATTGAGAATGTTCAGCGTGCCATTGAAGGAAAGACGCCTCGAAAAGTGGTGGTGATTCCGAATAAGGTGGTCAATGTCGTACTTTAGATTCGTCGTTCTTGGACTTTTGCTGCTCGCGCTCGGAGCCTGCGGATTCCAGCCGCTTTATCAAAAACAAACCGATAGCGACGCAGTAATCGACGATTTGGCGCAGGTGAAAATTCTCAACCCGCGCGATCCCATCGATCATGACGATCGCCTTGGCCAAATTGTCAAAAACCTATTGCTTGACCGCTTCAACCCGCGCGGGCGCCCGGGAACGCCGTTTTACACACTCGAGGTAAAGGTGAGATCTACTAAAACGGAGCTCGGATTCAAAATTACCGACGAAGCGACGCGCGCCAAGCTGGCTCTTAGTGCTTCTTATGTCCTAAGTGAGAAAAAAACCAAGGCGGTGCTCTTTCGCGGCACCTCCAGATCCGTCAACAGCTACAATATCGTTCGATCCGAATTCGCTACGTTAAGTGCAGAACAAAATGCAACGAAACGCGCCGCCCGGGAAATTGCGGACGACATTAAGCTCAGATTAGGAATATTTTTCAATGACTTGCGGCGTGGCAACTGACGCCAATTCTTATACGGATAAACGCGTTTGAAAATCGGCAACGCCCAGATCGATTCTTTTATTGCCAGTGGCGCACCGGAAATGGGTGCGGTTTTAATTTACGGGCCTGATTCGGGTTTGGTAAATGAACGCGCCGGTCGACTGGCAAAAAAAGTCGCATCCGATTTGAACGATCCATTTAATGTCTCCAGCCTTTCGCAAAGCGACATCTTGGACGATCCCGCATTACTCGCTGATAATTTAAATGCATTGTCGATGACCGGGGAGCGGCGCTTGGTAATGATAAGCGATGCCAGCGAGCGCCTTGCCGTAATCCTCGAAGAGGCGTTGCGCGAACCGAATCTTCAGACCCTGGCGATTTTACAAAGCGGCGACCTTAAGCCCCGCAATAAATTGCGGGCATTCGCGGAGGGCGCCGAAACTGTCGCCGCATTGCCATGCTACGCGGATGATTCACGGTCTCTCGGGCGATTAATCGATGAGGTGTTCGGGGCTCACAAAGTCGTTTGTGACCCCGCCGCCCAAAACTTTCTCGAACAAAATCTCGGGAGCGACCGCGGCATATCTCGTTCCGAATTAGAAAAACTGGCGCTCTATATCGGCGACGGTGGACATGTTTCCTTCGACGACGCCGCGCTGCTGGTAGGCGACAACTCCACGATGACGCTTACGGATGTTGCCTTCAATGCGGCTGGAGGTGATGCGGCCAGGCTGGACCGTTCCTTAAGCAGGTGTTTGATGGAGGACATCGCTCCGGTCGCCATTTTGCGCGCTGTTTCGGGACACTTTCTACGATTGCAAATAGGGGCAGAGAAAGTGCGATCCGGCGATACGCCGGAGCAGGCAATGAAAGCCCTACGTCCGCCGGTTTTTTTCAAGGTGCAGGACCAATTCCGCGGGCAATTGCAGCGCTGGAGGAGCCCACAAATCGCCAGAGGGCTGAGCTTATTGCTAAGCGCGGAACAAGAATGCAAAAGAACCGGCGCCCCGGATCTTGCCATCTGTGGCAGGACGCTTCATCAGCTTGCCGCCCTCGCGAGAGCCAGTCGTTGAAAAAAGCTGCAGCAAGTGCCGCAATCAGATTGGCGTTTTTCAGGTCCGGCTCAAGATCTGAAGCAGGTCGTCAAGCTGTTCTAGGTCTTGAAAGTATACCGACAGGCTCCCGGATTCGCCTTTGGTATCGATCACCACTTTGAGCCCCAAACGATCGCTTAGGCTTCTTTCCAGTTCCAATGTGTTGGGGTCTTTTCCGGCTCCACGATCGACTGCCTCCCCGCCACGCTTAGACGTGGGTTTTTCGATCGGGCGTTTCGCCAATCTTTCCGCCTCGCGAACACTTAGCCCTTCAGCAATTATTTTTGCTGCTAAAGATTCGGGATTTGAAGCGGTAATCAATGTGCGCGCATGGCCCGCACTCAGTTTTCCTTCAAGCACCATTTCTTGCACCGAAGACGGTAAGCTCAACAGCCGAAGCATGTTGGCAACATGGCTTCGGCTCTTGCCGATCGATTTGGCCAACCCTTCTTGGGTATGGCCGAACTCTTTCATAAGCCGGCTATATGCCTCGGCCTCTTCCAACGGCGACAAGTCCGACCTATGGAGATTTTCCACGAGCGCTACTTCCAGCGCTTCGCGATCGTCCATCTCCTTGACCACGACCGGTACCAGGTGCAAGCCGGCTGCCTGTGCCGCGCGCCAGCGCCGTTCGCCGGCTATGATTTCAAACTCCTCCTGCACCCCTTCCTTAGCGCGCACTAGAATTGGCTCAAGAACGCCTTTTTCCTTAACCGAGGTCACCAGCGTCGCGTGGGAAATTTCGTCAAAATGTCGACGGGGTTGAAACTTACCCGGCTTCAAAAAATGGATCGGCAGCTCTGAAGCGCTACCTGGTACCGACTGACTTTCCGCCGCCCCTTCTTCACCGAAAAGTGCAGACAGCCCTCTCCCGAGCCGGGTTTCTTTTCCTTCCGCCGCGATCATGCTGCGGTGATTCCTTCACGCTGCAATATCTCTCCAGCCAGATGGATATAGGCCCGGCTGCCGGCACAGTGATGATCGTAGAGCAGCACCGGCTTCCCAAAGGACGGTGCTTCGGAAACCCGAACATTGCGCGGGATAATCGTTTGATAAACCTTGTCGCCGAGATGGTTGCGAACATCGGCAGCGACCAATTCCGAAAGGTTATTGCGCCTGTCGAACATGGTCAGCACCACCCCTTGAATTTCTAGGCGCGGATTGAAAGCTCGGCGCACACGATCAATTGTGTTCAACAGGTGACTGAGGCCTTCGAGCGCGTAGAACTCCACTTGCAACGGCACAAGAACCGCATCTGCCGCGGTCAATGCGTTCAACGTCAGCAAATTGAGCGACGGCGGACAATCGATAAGGATGTAGTCAAAGGCGTCCGCTTCTAGTTCAGCTAAGGCGTCGACCAGCCGATATTCTCGCTTCTCAGCGGTTACCAATTCCACTTCGGCACCCGCCAAATGAACCGATGCGGGCACCAATGAAAGTCGGGGAATTCCGGTGTCAAAAATCGCCGATTTAAGGTGTGCTCCGTCAATCAAAACGTCGTAGGAAGAAACTTTAATTCGGGAACGGTCAATTCCCAATCCGGTCGTCGCATTGCCTTGGGGGTCAAAATCAACAATCAAAACTCGTTTCTCTACCGCAACTAATGCGGTTGCGAGGTTTACCGCTGTCGTTGTTTTGCCAACACCGCCCTTCTGATTAGCAAC
>DLVK01000414.1:0-3296 GCA_003444235.1 Rhodospirillaceae bacterium | reverse complement strand
TCAGGTGTATAGGCAAGCGCGGAAACGAGCCCGATGGTGATACCGGTAAGCGCCAGAGGTATGCGGCATTCTTCCATGAGAGCGAAATAGATACCGCGAAGCGCGAAAAGCATAATAGCGATGACGGCGACCTGGGCGAAAAGCAGCTGATAGGAGCTGGCCGAAGATGGAACCGCCCAAAGCGATCCATAGAGGACTGCCAGGACTGCGAACCCGATCGCAATACCACGGCTGACACCGATCCTGTCTGCTATCAGGCCCGCAACGATAGCGGCGAAAGGACGGAGCCAATCACGGAAGGTGCCGAGTTGCGCGCCGAAGACCTTGCTCTCGCCCAAACCTCGCTCCGCATAGGCGGGGAAATAGTAGGAGCCCGTGAAAATCAAATAGGCGATGAAGATAATCCCTGCCATGAACCAGACCTCCGGCGTGGAGAACGCTCGGCGCAGTAAGTCCTTGCCTACGCCGTTTTTTACCTCCCGTTCCGGTGTTTCGTCCGAGAGCAGGAACCAGACAACAATACCCGCAAGAAGAGGGGCCGCGCTGTAAACCCAAATCACCGCAACCAACCCAGCGCGAGGATCGGTATTGCCGTTTGCGGCAGCGAATGCGGCGGTCGCTAATGTCGCCATCAATGCCGCGGTCGCACCCCGGCCGCCTTCGAGGAGACCGAAGCTCGTCCCTTGTGTTTCCGGTGTGCCCCACATGCGGGTTGCCTTGAGGAGTGCTGCCCAGAAAGTCAGGATCGAGGTCACGCCCCAGAACGCATGTAGCGCCAGCATCTGCGGGTAGGTGGGGATCGTTAGCATGACGAGCCCGCCCGAACCGGTTGCGATTAACGAAAACGACAAGAGGCGGCGTGTGGAAATACGGTCCGCCAACCATCCGCCCGGAAAATAACAAAGCAGCGCCAGGATGCCGAACATAGAGCTCAGATACCCGAGTTCCATGCTCGAAACGTGGAATACCTCTTCGAGCGACGTCTGAAACGTCTTCCGCATGTAGGGCAACAGAAATATTGCTTCACCGGCTAGCATCAGGCTCGCCATGGTGAGCCAGCGGCGGAGGGGGCTTGTCATTAGTGCGCCATCAATTCGGATATTTATCGCGGAGCGCGGCGACCTGTTCCTCGTTGAGGAAACGAGTCTTCACATCCTTCAGCATCAGAAAAAGTTTTGCGGTCTCTTCCAGTTCCTCGGTGGCGTAAACCGCGTCTTCCAGTGACGTGCCCGCGACAACGGGGCCATGATTGGCAAGCAGCACCGCGTGATGGTCGGAAGCCATTTCGCGCACCGCCTTGGCGAGATCGAGATCGCCCGGCGGGAAATAGGGTACCAACGGCAGCGTGCCGATCTTCATCACGTAATAGGCGGTGATCGGCGGCAACACATTCTTAGGGTCGATATCGTGGAGGCAGCTCACGGCAACGGAATGGGTCGAATGAAGATGCACGACGGCGCCGGTCTTCGGCCTCTCTTCATACATTGCGACATGAAGAAAGGTTTCCTTGGTCGGTGGATCGCCGGAAATCAGATTGCCGTCGTCATCCAGTTTGGAAATCTTCGCCGGATCGAGATTGCCCATCGTCGAGCCGGTGGGGGTCATCAGCCAGCCGTCATCGATGCGTGCACTGATATTGCCCGACGACCCGAAGGTCAGCCCGCGATCGAACATCGATTTGGCGAGCCGGGTGATGTCGTCTCGAAGTTTGGATTCCGTGCTCATCTCAGCATCTCCAACGCTTGATCGAAGAAGTCCACTTCGCCGAAATTGCCCGACTTTAAGGCCAGCGCGATAGAGGTGGTGCCGATGGTTTCAGTCCAGGGCACACCGGGAGAAATTTCGGGGCCGATGCGAAGGGCATCGACGTGAAGCGCGTTCACCACGGCGCCCGACGTTTCGCCGCCGGCGGCGATCAATCGGTCGACGCCTTTCGCCACCAGCTTGGACGCTATTTGGCCCAATGTATCTTCCAGTTTCTCGCCCACTTCCATGCCGCCATATTGTTCCTGCAAAGCGGTGACGGCGGCGGGATCGTCCGAGCTATAAATAAGGAAGGGCTTCTTGCCCAAATGCGGAGTTGCCCAATCGAGAGCTTCGTCGGCCACCGGCTTGTTCTGCATGACTGCATGAGGGTCGATTTGCAAGGCCGGAAATTTTTCCTTCCACGCCGCAACCTGTTCGCGGGTGCGGATCGAGCAGCTCCCCGCCAATATCGCCTCGGCGCCGGATTGAGCTGGCAAGTGAGGCGGGATCGCATCGCCGAGCAGTCCTGCAGCGCGGTAATTATCCGGCAGGCCGAGCGCGATGCCGGATCCGCCGGTGATGAGGGCAAGGTCCGTCGATGCCGTACCGATGGCCAACAAATCCGGGTCGTCGATGGCATCGACAATTGCGTGGCGGACACCGTCGTCGCGCAATTCTTTGTACGCATCGGAAATCGCGTCGGCACCCTGGCCCACAGTGCCATGCTCGACGAGCCCGACCTTGCGAGGGGTTTGCCGAGCAAGGACGCGCACCAAGTTGGAATCGGTCATCGGCGTTAATGGATGATTGCGCATACCGGATTCCGACAACAGTTCGTCGCCGACAAAAAGATTGCCCTTGTAGATGGTGCGACCATTGGTCGGAAATGCAGGGCAGGCGATGGTGAAGTCACTGTCGAGTTTATCCAACAAGGCGTCGGCGACCGGGCCGATATTGCCTTCGTCTGTGGAATCGAAGGTGGAGCAATATTTAAAGAAATACTGCTTCGCGCCCTGGCTTTGGAGCCAGTCGATCGCTTCCAACGATTCCGCTATGGCATCGTTCGTTTGGATGGTGCGGGATTTGAGTGCGATGACAACCGCTTCCGCATCACCCAAATCGATAGCGGATTTCGGTGTGCCGATCAGTTGTATCGTCGGCATACCCTGCTTGACCAACGTATTGGCAAGATCGGTAGCGCCGGTGAAATCGTCGGCGATACATCCGAGAATAATCGGCATGTCCGGTTCGTCCCAGCTATTGGTTTGTTGGCCTATGAACTACCATTTCACCTCCGGCGAGGCGAGGCGGTATCAGGATTGTTTGAAATGCGTTTCGAAATTCGTTTTCAATAGGTCGCGCCGAATTTTCCCGGTTTCGGTTCGCGGGACATGCGAAATCTCGCACATCCAGGTCGCGCCGATATTTTCGGGTAGTGCCTCGGTAATTTGATCCTGCAGCGATTGCAGATCGGCGCCATCGCTCAAAACCAATCCGACCCAAAGCATGTCGGTGCCGTCTTCTTTGGTGCCGACGACTATGGCGGAGTC
>DLVK01000105.1:0-5082 GCA_003444235.1 Rhodospirillaceae bacterium | reverse complement strand
CCGCAGGCGCAGGGTGCCGGTCAAATCATGGGGCTCCTCGATGGTCTGCCAATCGGCGCCACGGCGGGCACGGTGACGACGAATGCGCTCCGCCATTTCCGCATCGTCAGACGTTGCGGTCGCAACATATATCCGATCGTACGAAGACACCTCGACAAGCTGTTCCGCGTAGCGGCTCTTGCCCGAAGCTGCAGCTCCCAATACCAGCGTCACCGCCGGTAACTTGCTCTCGGCGGCCATATTTAGGCACCTCAGGCGTCAGGCGATGAACTGGTTGGATAATGCGTAAAGACCGAACACGCCAATCACACCACCAGCAATGCGTACGCCATTCTCAATCCAAGCCACAGGTGCGGCCCTGAGAGCATTTACAACGGTGTATGCGACCCAGCCGATTGCGAATTGAACCAAACTGAAACCGATCAAATACGCCCCGAGCACGGTGGCTTCGGCGCCAATGATCGATTCGCCATAGGCGTAGCCGTGAAAAACACCCGCCACGCCGATAAAGACGGCGAAAAGAACAGTCGAAATTGCCTGGCGTAAGACCAGTACCAGACCGGCCAAAATCACCGACAACGCAATGATGGGCTCAGCAAATGGCAAATCGAACGCAAAGAGATGAATGACACAGCCAAGCAACCCGCCGCCGATGAACGCGCCAAGCGCCGTCAAACCACGCGGCACGGCAGCCGCGATAAGACCCATGGCGATGACAAAGGCCAAGTGGTCGAGGCCGATCACCGGATGACCGAACCCCGACAAAAGACCCTGCATCATTGTTTGCGGCAATTTATAGCCCATCGGATGATGGGCCTCAGCCGGCGCAGCAACGAGTACGGCAATCAGAAACAAAGAAAGAAAAATTCCGGCAACCCGGAAAACGCATTTCAAATGAAACATTGGTTCACTCCCCAACGAACGTTTCTCCACCGCCACCACAATCTTCGTGACCCGATTCGCCAAATTCTGCGCTGGGTCGTCCGTTCGTACACCCCGCCGAACGGGTCTGCGATAGCGTGTCAACGGCAGGTATACTGGCTCACGGGTCTTTGCCCTTCATCCTACCTTCCCAGGTCACCCCAGTGGCGTATGTTGGATGCGGGCTCGCCGCCTACAGTTGCGGGGGCAGCCACGGACTTGGTTACCGAACGAGTTGTGCCGGTCACCGCACCGTGTTCCCTTGATACGTTCGATCTCGGGAACCATTGACACAAAATTTGTATCTAAGGGGAACGGCCCTTGTCAACGAATGGCGCTGCGAGCGATCCAACGAACGGTCCAAGCTCAGATACCGCACAGTCGGCCGATCGCCCTAATCGCCCGTCAGCAAGAGCCACATCCGCAACGGACCCAGACCCTTTTACCTTACCCCGCCATGGCGGCGCCCTGGCACATGCGGAGAAAGAATTTGGCATTCCGTACGAGGGTTGGCTCGACCTTTCGACAGGCATAAATCCAAACGCTTATCCGATACCTGAGATACCGGAAGTACTCTGGCAAAATCTCCCAGATCAGGACCTCGAGCACGCCTGCATCGAAGCCGCACAACAGTACTTCGAATGTTCCGAAATAGAGGCTGTGATTCCAGCACCGGGCACACAATCCTTAATTCAGTGGCTTCCTTGGCTGCGCGAGCCTGGGACGGTTGGAATTGTCGGGCCAACCTATGCGGAACATGCCACTGCGTGGCAAGCCGCTGGACACGAAGTGACCGAAATATCCGAATTGCCCGAGTGGGGCGACTTTACCGTTGTCGTCGTTACCAATCCCAACAATCCAGATGGCCGACGGAGACCCCGCGACGGATTGCTTACTTTAGCTGAGGGTCAAACGCACGCGGGCGGTTTGCTGGTGGTAGATGAAGCCTTTGCCGACGTCGCGCCCGAGATCAGCGTCGCCGCAGACGCCGGCGTCGAAGGCCTTTGCGTACTGCGTTCATTCGGTAAATTTTTTGGTCTTGCAGGGCTCCGGCTTGGATTTGCACTCGCCCATAAAGAATTGGTATCGGAACTTCGGACCGCTCTCGGTCCCTGGCCTGTGAGCGGCCCGGCCCTCGAAATCGGGCGAACGGCCATGGCCGATCGCGATTGGCAACAATTGGCGCGCGAAACGCTGGATCGCCGGGCAAAAGCGATGAACGCATTGCTTGTCCGAAATGGAATCGAATCCAAAGGCGGTACAAACCTATTTCGCTTGGGGCAACACGACAACGCACACGATCTTTACCGTCACCTCGCGATCAACGGAATCCTAACCCGTGCCTTCGAAAACCAACCCAAATTTCTGCGCTTCGGGTTGCCGGAGGAAGAAGATCAAATGACTCGATTGGATGCCGCCCTTGGCCAATTCGGCGGTTAGTTCATCTATCCATTCGTTTTGGCATAGTTAAGAATGCTTTCAGCACATGGTTAAAGCGGCCTTTGTTGAAACCGAAAGTGCCGACATGTGCCTGCCCCGTCAGAATTATGAACTGCTTGTCTTTGTTCGGCAGTTTTACGAAGAAGTTAAGACAATCCTCTTCGGTCGCGATGCCATCATTCTCTCCACGCATTAATAACACCGGGCAGTCGATTTTTTCCGGATCGCACACCGGCAGGTTGGCGCACATATCGAGATAGGTGCCGGTTGGCACCGTTTCCCCGTATTTCAGCTCTTGTTCGGCAATCAAATCACCGATCGCGGGATCCGCCATGCCGGGTCCGTCACGGGTCAAAATCGAACGATAAAATTCCGCATCAACTGGCCTGGTATTACTGGCGCGAAAACTATCCAACCCCTCGCTCCGCTTCGCCAAGGTCGGCGAGCCTTCTCCAGTCCAGACAAAAGCGTCTAATACCAACCTTTCCACACGCGACGGTTCAACCTCGGCAAATGCCGCGGCGCGAAGAGCACCCGAGGATTGGCCATAAAAAGATGCCTTTGTTTGCCCGGTTTCATATTCGATGACGCCCATCCCCGCCTTCAGGTCTTCCACGCCGGACGAAATGTCGGACCAACCGTCGGTACGGTCGGACCGGCCATATCCCTCATGATCCAGTGTCCATACGTCGAAACCCAGTTCGGCGAAGGTATCCATGGTGGAATATTCATTGCCGCCATCGACCGTTAGATCAAAGCTCGTCGGACCGCTAAACGAAGACCCGTGCACAAGGAAAAGAATAGGCAACCGCGCACTTTCGGCACTCGGCGCATCCTTGCGTTTGCGGTACATGAATAGTTTGACATCGCCTTTACGGGCCCAATATTCGCGGCTCCAAATGTCGCTCACGGCGCAACTCCCTTATCTAATTCTAGGCTATAATTTTAGGCTTATATGGAAAGGGCAAGCGATGAAAATTTTTGGCGACAAAATTTCCGGTAATTGCCTCAAAGTGAAATATACCGCGGACATCACCGGCGTCGTGTATGACTGGATCGACATCGATATTCTTAAAGGACAAACTCAAACGGAAGCTTTTCTAGCGCTGAATCCTCACGGCCAAGTCCCGGTCGTGCAATTCGACGATGGCCGTGTTCTGGCGCAATCCAACGCCATTATTCGGTATCTGGCGCACGGCAGCACCCTCCTTCCCGAAGACCCTTTTGCTCAAGCTGAAATCGATCGATGGCTATTTTGGGAACAATACAGCCACGAACCCTATATCGCGGTTTGCCGGTTTCAAATGCTTTACCTGAACAAATCTTCAGAGGAACGCGAAAGTTGGAGGGTCGAACGCGGCGAGGCAGCACTGGAACAAATGGAAAATCATTTGATCGACCGAGACTGGTTCGTTGGCAACGCATTTAGTTTGGCCGACATTGCGCTTCTGGCTTATACACAGTTTGCCCACGAAGGTGGATTCGATCTCTCTTCACGACCGGCTTTGACACGATGGCTAAAAGCATGCCGACAAAACCTCGCACTCAAAAATTAATTTTTATGCCGAAACGAGGTGCATGCGCTTGTCAGGATAGCGATTGCCGGTCGCCGCACCAGGAGCGAAAACCTTTTCCAAAGTTTTGATTTCGTCCGCACTCAATTCAACATTAAGGGCGGCAACGTTTGCATCCAGGTGCTTCCGATTCATAGTCCCGAAAATGGGCGTCACTTCATCGCCCTGGGCCAGAACCCAAGCCAGTGCAATTTCCGAAGTCGACACGCCCTTTTCCCCCGCCATTGCTTCCAACGGTGCCAACAATTCGAGATTGCGCGCCAGATTCTCGCCGCTAAACCGCGGGAAGTTGGGCCGCCGGTCGTTACTGTTAAAATCCGAATCGCTCTTAATTGCACCCGTCAAGAATCCGCGTCCGAGTGGTGCATAGGCAACCAATGCGATTCCCAATTCGCGACATGTAGGCAGCGTCGCCGCTTCCACATCGCGGGTCCAAAGAGAATATTCGGTCTGTAACGCGGTAATGGGATGAACCGCATGGGCACGGCGAAGCGTGTCCGCACCTGCCTCGCAAAGGCCAAGGTAACGTACCTTGCCGGCCTCCACGAGCCGCGCCATAGCCCCGACCGTATCTTCTATAGGTACATTCGGATCGATCCGATGAAGGTAGTAGAGATCAAGCACTTCTCGATCGAGCCTTTTCAGGCTGCCATCGCAATACTCGGCCACTTTCTCCGGCCGGCCGTCGACGCCGCTATAAGCACCGTCATCTCCACGCAAATTGCCAAACTTGGTGCCGACGACAAAGTTTCCATCATGTTCCTTGAGCGCCTTCGCCAACAAGGTTTCGCTATGACCGTTGCCATAGGCATCCGCTGTGTCGAAGAAGTTAAGTCCGCACGCAATCGCCGCGTGGATCGTTTCTAGGGAACGATCGTCATCGCGCTCGCCATAACCGCCCGACAAGAGCGAACTGCCGAAGCCGAGTGGCGAGATTTCTAGGTCGGTTTTACCGAATGGTTTCCGTCTCATATTACTGTGCCATCAAATGCATCTGTTTTTCGGGATAGCGGGTGCCGGCGGTAACGCCTGGCGGAAAAGCCTGGTCCAACTTTGCAAGCTCTCCGTCGTTCAATGACAACTCCGCAGCTTCGACATTCTCATTCATATGAAGAGGGTTGAGCGTTGCCGGAATGGGCAAAATATC
>DLVK01000152.1:598-4232 GCA_003444235.1 Rhodospirillaceae bacterium | reverse complement strand
CTTTTAAGAGCGGTTACCTACAAGGCCGGATCGTCGTCGACGTACCGTGGATTTGCCAAAACGTTACTTGGGTCATAGTCGACGCCGCCATCCCGCCGCTCCTCTACGCTGCGATGGAACAGCGATCTCGGGGGAATAACCCGCTGTTCTGCGCCACGTAAACGCCATAAGCCTTCATATGACTCATTGATCCTGTCGACTGCTTCCGGTGCGGCTTAGTCTATCTTCTTGCCGCGTTTCACTGCTTTCGACATCATCCAACGAAGCGCGCTGTTGGCCAATCCGCGCTTGAGGTACCAACCGCCGGCGTCGGAACGAAACCGCGCATCGATGGAAGATTTGCGGAGATGTCTGTTTTCAGACGGACGCGGACGTTAAGGGTTCATCGGCGACTGTGCTCATTTGAAATATTTGCTGCATTTGGGATAGGTGTAGGCCGCAACCGTACCGGCGACGCCGGTCGGATCGACGATGGAGGCGATCATAGCCGCAACCCGCGCCATGTCCTCTTTCGTCACCGCATGTTTGGCCTGTTTGCCGGCCTGAAAGGCCTTCCAGGTTGCGCCTCCGACCTTCTTCGCTTTCTTGGCGGCATCGAGCGCCTTTTTCACATGTTTGGCTTCCTTGATTTCGTCCCAGGCCTTTTTCATCTCCTCGTATTTTTTTCGTAACTTGGAGAGCTCTTCCGCATCTTCGGCACCCTCGGCCGCTTCTTCCGCTTCGCCGGAACTACCTGCGGTGGCGATATTCATCGCCAACTTGCCGACCGAAGCAACCTGACTGAAGACAATCTTGGCGCAGGTCTTGGAATTCTTCGCTGCCCCCATACCGCAATTGACCCAGCCCCGTGGCTTGTCGCCCCAACAGACCGGGCCGACGCCGTCGAAACCGCGCTTGCAATTCTTGTAGCAAAGCCCGGCATCCTTCTCATGGCCGCGGCTGCATTGGCCTGTCTTGGGATGGCCGATATAGATTTTCTTGGCGCAAGATAGGTCGATGCCTTTGTTCAAGCCGTAGCGATGGCAGTTCGGCACGTGAGGCCGGCAAATGCAGCACCCGAAACTGTGATAGCCCCGCTTGGCCTTGGGGTAGTAGATCAAGCCGTTTTTCTCGCAATTGCCCTTGCCATGATCATGCTCGCATCGGTGGCGCATCCCGTGATCGTTCAAAGCATCGCCGAACTTCCACGGATAACCGGCACCGCGGCCATATTCGGCATGGCGGCAGAACAAACCTTGGTTCGAAAATCCTCTGGGGCAGACCGAATGGCAATCGAAGCCAAACCGCTTGGTGCCCTTGCGGCACTTTTTGTAGCAAAGCAGACCGATCCGGTTCTCGTCGTGCTTGCAGGCCTTCGGAATCGTGCCGACGCCTCGGCCGTAACTATCCTTCCAACAGAATTTCTGAGCCTGCGCCTCCGAGCCGAACCCGACCGAGAGGAAAAGAGCCATCAGAACCGTGATCGCAATTCGCCGCACCATGCTGTCCTCCCTTATTTGCCTTTGGCCAACGCCGCCGCATGGGCGTGGACCGCTTCCGATTGGGCATGCAGGGCTTCGAGCTGTGCTTTCTCTATTGCGCTGTTGAGTTCGCCGACCAGCTTAAAGATAGCTTCGGCTTGTTTGGCGTGTTCCTTGTTCGTGGAATCAAGTGTCTTAAACGCCTTGCCGAGGGCGGCTTCGGCTTCCGCGCGATTTTTTGCGACGGCCAAAATTTTCTGCGATAGCGCTTTGGATTGGCGGTAATGCTCGACCAACGCCAACGACGCGGCTTTCAATTTGGTCATCGACGCTTTCATCTTGGCGCTATCGGCCTGGGCCGGCGTTCCCGAAATCGCCCCATATAGAAATATCGCTAAAAATCCGACACCGAAGGCCTTCCTGATCCCGACAATCATCCGCCATCCCCTTAAACGATTTTTATCCGGATGAATGATATCGGGTGGGTAAGGCAGCGACAAGATTCGAGCGGACTCCAACAGGTTTTCGGGTCGGATAGGAGTTGCTGCGACAGACAAGTGGTTGCTTCCGCTCAGGAGCGGATGTGGCCTCTTTTAGAGAGAATCGGACGTTGGGATCGGCGTAATGTAGGATCAGTTTCTTGCCAAAAGCAGGAATGCTCTGTGGTCGCACTTTGAAGCAAGGTGGCTACCGTCCTAGTAGGTCGATCAGCGAAAGCGTATCAAATCTACGATTTTTTCCCACAGCCAAGCTACCATACAAATTGCTAAAAGAACGCCCACAAAACAAACGAACAGAACAAAGCCGAATAGAATTATGCCCAATCCCTCTCGGAATTCCGGACTGAATATATAGGAAATGAAGGGAATATTCAGCGAGTGCACGTACGAAATAAAATCAAAAATTGCGCTCAATAAGATCGATAAAACGATGACGCCGATGATGGCGCCAAGTATACCGCCGCCAAAAGTTTCGGCGATTGCTATTCTCGCCTTACGCGGTATGTCGTAAATATCAACGTCATCCGCATCTACTTCTGAATAATGTCCCTCTTTATCTTCGCGCGGCATAAAACTCTCAATTCGATGAGGTGCACCAATAAATAACCCAACTGTTCGTAGCATTTTGGCGAGGCAATAGCTCGTTCGTGATAGTAAATTTATACCGGTCTAAACGATGATGGAAATTGGATTAAGGGTGAGATGCACCCACCACTGCTGCAGGCACCTAATATCCGGTCCGGGGTCAATAATAGACCTAATTCCAGCGATATTTAATCGCCCGCTTCTGCTCATAAGTGGACGGCTCGGGCACCCCATATTGCCGCTTTAGCCGTCTCCCAAGCACTCCCTGATCCGTCCGATCGCCTCGACGATGTTTTCGGTCGAGTTGGCGTAGGAAAAGCGGATATAGCCTTCGCCGTACTCGCCGAAGGCGGCGCCGGCGACGGTGGCCACGTGGGCTTCTTCCAGGAGCTTGTTCTGTAACTCCTGGGCGCCGAGGCCGGTGCCTTCGATATTGGGGAAGGTGTAGAAGGCACCGCCGGGATCGACGCAGCGGAAGCCTTCGATCTGGTTGAGCTCGCGGACGATGACCTTGCGGCGCTCGTCGAAGGCGGAGACCATTTCATGGACCGCGTCCTGGGGACCTTCGAGCGCGGCGATACCGGCGAACTGGGTCGGCGCGTTGACGCAGGAATGGCAGTTGATGGCGAGGCGTGTCGCCACCGGGGCCAGCTTTTCGGGCCAGACCGCACAGCCCAGGCGCCAGCCGGTCATGGCGTAGGTCTTCGACCAGCCGTCGAGGACGATCAGCCGGTCGCGGAGTTGCTCGTAATTGAGCAGGCTCACATGCTCGCGGCCTTCGTAGAGCATCTGGCTGTAAATCTCGTCCGACAGGATCGCCACCTCGGGCCAGTTCTCGAGCCCGGCGAGAAGCTTCTCGAACTCGTCGCGGGGCACCGCGCCGCCGCATGGATTGGCGGGGCTGTTGAGGATGATCAGCCGGGTGCGCTCGTTGATCTGGCCCAGCACCTCGTCGGCGGAAAAGGCGAACTCGTTTTCCTCCCGCAACACGATGGGAACCGGCTTGGCGCCGGAATATTCAATCACCGAGCGGTAGATCGGGAAGCCGGGGTCGGGATAGAGGATCTCCGCGCCGGATTCGCCGAACAT
>DLVK01000152.1:0-293 GCA_003444235.1 Rhodospirillaceae bacterium | reverse complement strand
TCCGCGCCGGATTCGCCGAACATCAGAATGCAGAAGAACATGGTCGGCTTGCCACCCGGCTGGACGACGACGCAATCGGGATTCACCTCGGCACCGTGACGGCGATGAAAATCGGCGGCAACCGCTTCGCGCAGCGGCACGATGCCGTTCGCCGGGGTATAGCCGTGATGGCCGTCCTGCAACGCCTTGATCGCCGCCTCGACCACATGGGGCGGGGTTTTAAAGTCGGGCTGGCCGATGCCGAGATTGATGATGGGCTTGCCCTCGGCTTCGAGTTCTCCTGCCCGGGCCAG
>DLVK01000150.1:0-6384 GCA_003444235.1 Rhodospirillaceae bacterium | reverse complement strand
CTTTGGCAGTCATAAATATGACCGGCACATCCGCTCCGTCATCCCGTTCGCGTAGCTTGTTAAGTGTGGTCGGTCCATCCATACCCGGCATCATAACATCGAGAAGCACGAGGTCCGGCGCAAATTCGCAAAAGACATCCAGCGCGTCCTGGCCCGAGCTACAAATCTTTACCTCGAACCCCCCGACATCCTTGAGTGCCATCTCGGCAATCATCTGGATATCGCCGTCATCTTCGGCCATTAAAATTTTTTTCAGTTCAGGGCTTGCCATTTCTGCCCGTTCCCCTCCACCATGCGCTAACTACGCTCCTTTAGGATGCCAACCCTATGGCAAAAAAGCCAAATAACAAAGCATTCGATCCGAGAAAAGACCGAAGACGCGCTCGGCGGCGTCAATCGATGGTGCGCCGGATAGGTGGCAGGCGCCTACTCAGCCTGATTACGATCGCAACTGCCTCTGGGGCGCCGATCTATTTGCTCGAACGCCATGCCTTTGATTTCGACTTTGCCATTGCTTTATTTCATGCGGTTTTGTTTGCAATCTTTGTCGGCGCGTTTGCGGCAGTCGCACTCGTACATCATCTGCGGGCCGCGGATGTTGCCGACAGCGAAGCAATGGTTACATCCGTATTCGAGGGCGCACCTTTCCCACTCACGGTGACCCGAATTTCCGACGGTGTCATCATTCGCGCCAATCAAGGCGCACACCAGTTAATGGAAGCTGCACCGGGCAGCTTGATCGGAAGTGAGGCATCCGTCCACTACAAGGATCCAGATGCGCGCGAACGTCTGACGCTCGAGGCTATGGCGCGCGGCCGGGTTCAAGGCCTCGACCTCGAACTACCGAGCGGCCGCTGGGTGACACTCTCCGGTAGCCGCATACAATTCAACGGTGAGGATTGCGTCATCGTCGGATTGGCCGATATCACCGAACGCAAGGAAATCGAGGAGGCGCAGAAAGAATTACTGGATGCGGTACCATTACCATTGGTACTAAGCCGCACCGACACTCACGAAATCCTGCACTTCAACAAACGAACCGAGGAGCTTTTTGGCTTCGAGCAAAATGCGGGTGACCCTCCCCGCGCATCGGACATTTACGTAAATATGGACGTGCGCAGAGCCTTGATCGAAACCTTGAAAGACAAGGGCCATGTGGATGAATTCGAAACCCAACTCAAAACAGGCAGCGGCGACCTGAAATATTCGCTCTTTCCCGGCATGCAGGTGCAATGCAGTATTCAGACCGGCACGCGAAGCGTACTCGAATACATTTTGGAACCGTTTCTCGGGAGCGCCGACGACGCACTTCAGGAACGTTAAACGTTCCCGCCAGCATCGTATGCCGGACCGCCATCGGTTTCACGCGCATCACCACTCAGCGATTACAAAATTACATTGCGAAAACAAATTGTTGCCAAATTCCGGTTCCGCGTTGGCGGGATAAGTGCTAAATCACGTCGCTACGATAAGACGACAATCGGCAGAGATTAGTCATGCTGAAACGCATTCTCATCGGTATCGCCGGCACGCCGGCAATGACCATTATGGCCAAGAATGCCATCGATTTGGCGCAGCGCAATGACGCCGCCATTCATGTCGTTTCGGTAGTCGATCTCGAGCCGCCGGCACGCACTGTCTCCCTGGGTGGTGCCAAGCCGGGCGGCAGCTCGAACAAAATTCGCCAGAACGCGCAAAAAGGCATCGAAGAAATCGAAGCCATGTGTAGCGACAACAATGTTCCATTCAAATATATCGATAGCGACGCGGATCCCGTCGATTCAGTGGTAGACGCCTGGCGCTATGCCGATTTGGTCATGCTCGGATTACAAAGCTGGTTCAAGCGCGAAGTGATCGAAAAACCGGACGACGTCCTTTTGAAGCTGTTGATGAAAGGCGTACGCCCCATCATCGCCTTCCCCGAAGAGGTAATCGAGGTCAAAAAAGTGCTGATCGCCTATAGCGGCAGCCCGGAATCCGCCTTCGCAATGAAACGCTTCGTGCACCTCAACATGTGGGAAAACATGGAAATCAACCTCGCCACCTTCGGCAAATCTTCGATTTTGGCCGAACAGCTGCTTGGCGAAGCGGAGGCCTATTGCCGCGATCACGGGTTCGACCCGAAGGTCGAGGCCGTCGATGGCGACATGACCGACCCCGGCAACACAGTCGAAGCTCATGCGGAAAAGGTCGGCGCCGATATCATCGTGCTCGGCAGCGGCTATAACAGCGCGCTTTTCAAATCGAGCTTCAGTTCGACCACTATCCAACTGATCAAGAACTCGCCTCGCGCACTATTCATGTCGCACTAAACGGCGCCCGCGCTTTAGGCTCTACTCACCGTCACTCACAGATTCGTTAAGGCGATTGAATTCTCATTTCGCGGCGACGGCACTACTACTCTACGCATGAAATTTACATTCCCCCGCCGAGCGCTGATGTCCTGCGCTCGCATCACAGCAGCGATCACGATGTTCATCATGTTGGCCGGCTTTGGCAGCGGTGAACGTCTGTTCGCACCGTCCGCCGACCTTTGGGAACGCTGGCAAGAAAACGATCCCAACGGATCGATCAACATCGAACATGATGCCTGGAAGCAATTTCTTGCCAAGTATCTGCGCGTCCAGAAAGACGGTGCAAACCGCCTTCGTTATCGCGATGTATCGCGAAAGGACCGAGAATCGCTGGTAAATTACATCGGCCATTTGAGTGCTCAGCCGATCAGCCGCACCAACCGCGCGCAACAAATGGCGTTTTGGATCAATCTCTATAACGCTCTTACGGTGAAGGTCACGCTCGACCACTATCCAGTCAAATCGATCCGCGATATCGATATTTCACCGGGCCTGTTTGCCGATGGCCCTTGGGGCAAGCAACTGATTAAGGTCGAAGGCGTTGCGCTCAGCCTGAATGATATCGAACATCGAATTCTGCGTCCGATCTGGAAAGACCCCAGGATACACTATGCGGTCAACTGCGCTTCCATCGGATGTCCCGACCTGCAGCCACGTCCTTTCAGCGCATCTAGCCTGGATACAGACCTGAACGCGGCAGCGCGGGCCTATATCAACGACAAACGCGGCGTGACTATCAAGGATGGGGCGGTATCGGTCTCGAAGATTTATGATTGGTTTATTGAAGATTTCGGCGACAGCGCCGACGCGGTTCTCGCGCATATCATCAGATATGCCCGCCCGTCCCTCAAAACGCGGCTCGAAAAAATCGCGACCATTTCGGACGCACACTATGACTGGTCATTAAACGATGCCGCACCATAGAAAGAAGCTTGCAGTCCTGCTTGCTTTCCTTTTCGCGACAACAATCGCCGCATTTCCGGTACAGGCGATCGAGCTGTTGCTTCAAAACGGCAACTGGGAAACGCTCGAGGTACCGGGCAAGCGAGCCAGTGTCTTTCGCTTCTTGGGTCCGCAACGGTTAGAGGTCGAAGCAGACCGCTCCGTTGCCTTTCTCGTGCGCGAAATTCGACCGACCATTCAAACCGCAACCGCAAAGGCATCCTGGCGTTGGCGGGTCGATCGAGATTTTCGCCCGAAGGATCTATTCCGTACCGGCGAGGACGACCGCCCTATCGCCATCCATCTTTGGTTCGATGTGCCGGGCGCCGAAACCGACTTCTTTCCGTTTCTCGCGACCTTGTTCGGTTATCCCCGAATTTCGCATGTGTTGACCTATGTGTGGGGTGGCTTGCGCCAACCTGAAACGCTGAAGACCAATCCCTATCATCCGAACGGGAAGATTCTGATTTTGCGGCATCACGGCACGGCACTCAGGACGTGGCACACCGAAATGCGCAACTTGCGAGCTGACATAAAGCGTGCCTTCGGCAAGGCGGTCGGTATCGCCGATTTGCGATATATCGCTATTTCTGCGGATACGGACGACACCGCCCAACACAGCCGCGCGCAGGTCTCGGGCCTCAAGCTGGACAATGTCGCCCATGAATGAACACACCGACGGTGACCCGGCTGGCCTTGAATCATCGCTGACTGCATTGGCCAAGAAGTCACGCGACGCGCAAAACATACCTGACGATATTGATTGGTCGCTCTCCCCCAAAAAACCCTTTTGGCTTCCGAAAAACGCACTTGCGTGGGGCATCAACGAGCTATTTCACGGTGAAACCATCGCCGGCAAAGTGTGCGAACGCTTGGTGGGCATGATTGACCATCCTTGTGCCCGAGAGATTTTACGCTGCCAAATCGCGGACGAAACCCGTCATGCGGAGCACTATCGTCGGTATATCGAATTGATCGGAAAATCCGTATCCGAGGCATCGGAGTTCGAAGAAGTTTACGGCCGAATCCTGAAATGGAACGGACGCCCCGAAGCCATAATGCTCGCCATTCACGTGATGCTCGAAAGCGAAAACATGCGTATCCAGAAAGCGGTCGAAAACTGGCTCCCCTGCCCGCTGTTTGCATCAATCAGCCAAACCGTCGCCCAAGACGAAGCCCGCCACATCGCTTTCGGCCAGATATACCTTCGAACGGCGGTACCCGAAATGAATGCGACGGAACGCTTTCGGATATTCGAATGGTTGGCGAGCTTGTGGAATGGAATCACCGGCCCGGTTACCAATAAAATGCGCCCCCCGGGCATGTACGAAAAGGAGGGCGGCAAGGCCGGCTGGCTCCGCGAAGCATGGAGAGAACGATGCGATCAGCTGGAAAAGATCGGTCTTTTCGATGCCACAGAACGCCCCAATTTTTTGTCTCAAATCGAGCAAGGCGGTAAAGCGTGAGGCTTTCAGTAATCATACCCACGCTGAACGAGCAGCAAGCTATCGAGGGTTTGTGCGATTTTGGGGAATTTGCGGCGCGCGATATCGAAGTAATTGTCAGCGATGGCGGCAGCGAGGACGCTACCGTCGCCAAAGCGCAAGCGCGGGGTTTTAAGATAGTGACCGGTCCTGCGGGCCGCGGTCAGCAACTACGCGCCGGCGCCAGTGTTGCAAGCGGCGATACGCTTCTGTTCCTGCACGCCGACACTCGACTTCAACCTGGCTCCATAAGCGCCATCGACAGCGCCCTCACCTCCCCCGAAATCGTCGGCGGTAATTTTCGCCTGCTTTTCGATGGAGGCAGCGAATTTGCGCATTGGCTTAACGGCTTCTACGCCAAGCTGCGGGCGAACGGATTTTACTATGGTGATTCTGCAGTATTCGTCCGGCGTAGAGTTTATGACCGGCTCGGTGGCATTAAAAATATCGAGTTGATGGAAGACTTCGATTTCAATCGCCGCCTGGAAAATTTCGGCAAAACCATATGCATCGACGCCCCACCTGCCGTCACATCTTCGCGCAGATTCGAAGGTCGCAAACGGTGGCGCATCGTCACCCAGTGGATTGTGATCCATTTACTATTTTTTGCGCGCGTCTCGCCTGCGATATTGGCCTGGCTCTACCGGTCCCGCCGCCATAGCCCGATGATGTCAAATTCGGAACAATCTATCTCTGTGAGGTCACCCGAAAACGGTTTGGAAACGGCCCGGCCTTCGGGTAGCTGATCGGAGGTGCCGGCGTTAGAAAAAAGGCGGTCCGAAGACCGCCTTTTACCGTTCTAGCGTCCCTGCCATTCCGGCGGGCGCTTTTCCTTGAATGCCTTTAGGCCTTCGATCGAATCTTCGGAATCCATCGTGCGTTCCGAAATATCGCGACCGATGGGGAAGGCATCATCGATGGTCATACCCCGGCGACGAACCGAAACTTCCTTGATGGCCTGGAGTGACAAGGGAGCGTTTTTCAGCATCTTGTCCGCCCAACGCTCTACCGCCTCCATGAGTTCTTCATGGGGCACCACCTCGGTGCAGAGATCGACACGCAAGGCTTCCTCGGGCGTAATCTTGTCGGCGGTCAGAAGATAACGCAGCGCGAAGCCCGGCGGCGTCGCTTCGGTCAAAAGAAGCGGACCCGACATCGACGAGATGCCGCGCATCACCTGCGGCCACCAGAAATAACCCTTCTCGGAAATGATGCGAATATCCGATAACAGTGCCAGACCAGCGCCCTGCGCTATGCAGCCGCCATTGATCGCGGCGATGATCGGCTTGAAGCAGCGGCGCATGGTGAGATAGAGCTCGTTCGATAGGCGCGAACGCTCTTTGTCACCGTCGGAGCGCGCCATGTTGAGCTTTTCCTTCAGGTCCGCACCGGCACAGAAAATCGGGTCCTCGCCGCACAAAACCGCGAGCCAAATCTGATCGTTGTTCTGGACCTCATCGAAACACGCCATCAACTCGTTACGCATTGCGATGTTCAAAGCGTTACGCGCGTCGGGCCGCGACATGGTGATATAGGCGGTGTGCTCGCGCAGTTCCCATTTTACCGCGTCAAAACTCGACGGATCGAAACCTTCGCTCGGTTGA
>DLVK01000155.1:0-4721 GCA_003444235.1 Rhodospirillaceae bacterium | reverse complement strand
TACTGGAAGAGAGCGGGCTTCGCACCATAGTGGTCTGCAGCATGAGCGATATCCTGCCGCCGGTCAAAAGTGTGCTGTTTTCTATCTTCCAACGCAGCAAGATCGCCGATATTGCCGACGACCTACAGCATGTGTCCTTCGATAAACTGATCGACAATGATGGCTTGGACGCGGTCGCCGAAGTCGATCCGGTAAACGACATTGCGGTGTTGCAATATACCGGTGGCACGACGGGCATCCCCAAGGGTGCGATGCTGACCCATGGCAATATCCTCGCAAACGCGCAACAAATTCGATACTGGATGCGGGGGCTCGGAGGCGAGGTAGAAGCCGAAAACGAGAGCATACTCGGCGTAATTCCGCTTTTTCATTCTTTTGCGATGACGACGGTGATGAATCTCGGCCTCTGCTGCGGCGCGGAAATGTATTTGTTGCCCCGCTTCGAGCGCGAGCAGGTTTTAGAGACCATCGCCAAGAACAAAGTCACACTGATGATGGGGGTGCCGACGATTTTCACCGCCATCAACGCATGTGATGAGCTGGAGGAGTACGATCTCACCAGTCTGAAATTTTGTATTTCAGGCGGCGCACCATTGCCCGGTGCCGTGAAGGAGGAGTTCGAAACGGTCGCTGGCGCCAAACTGGTCGAAGGTTATGGCTTGAGCGAGTGCTCGCCGGTTGTGACCTGCAATCCGGTTGGGGCGGAAAACCGGGCGGGCTCGATCGGCTTGCCGCTACCTGGCACGGTGGTCGAAATTTGTTCTATCGATGAAAAGCACGACGTCCTGGCGCTCGGCGAGCGGGGGGAAATCTGCGTCCGTGGCCCTCAGGTGATGGCGGGCTATTTAAACCGTGAAGACGCGACGGCCGAAGCCTTGATCGATGGACGGTTTCACACCGGGGATGTCGGTTATATCGATGAAGACGGCTATATATTTATTGTCGATCGTATCAAGGATTTGATCCTCTGCAGTGGCTACAACGTCTATCCCCGCACAATCGAGGAAGCGATCCAGCGCCACGAAGCGGTGGAAGAGGTGACGGTCATTGGCGTGCCCGATGAATATCGCGGCGAGGCGCCGAAAGCATTCGTCAAATTGCGACAGGGTGCGAAATTAAGCGAACCGGATCTGCTCGCGTTTCTGAAGGACAAGCTCTCGGCGATAGAGATGCCGGACTATGTGGAATTCCGAGACGAATTGCCGAAAACTATGATCGGCAAGCTGTCGAAAAAGGAACTGGCTGCCGAAGAGGCGGCGCGGCGGGAAAGCGGAGAGGCTGATCCGGTCGAAAACGAAGGAGTGTAAAGGATGAAATCCGTTGTCATAGCCGAATATTTGCGTTCGCCGCAGACCTTCGCCAGTAAGGGCGCTATGGCCAAGATTCGGCCCGACACGCTGGCGGCGCAAGTGGTTGGGGCGTTGGTCGAGAAAACCGGCGTCGATCCGAACGAGATCGAGGATTTGATCCTGGGCTGTGCTTTTCCCGAGGCCGAGCAAGGGATGAATGTTGCGCGCTTGGTGGTGCTCGACGCAGGACTGCCGATCACTGTCGCGGGCGCCACCATTAACAGATTCTGTGGCTCATCGATGTATGCGATCCACATGGCTGCGGGGGCGATTCAACTTGATGCCGGAGACGCCTTTGTTTGCGCTGGCGTCGAATCGATGTCGCGGGTGCCGATTGGCGGTTACAACCCGATGCCGAGCCCCAGGCTCAACGACGCGATGCCTGAAGCCTACATGTCCATGGGCGATACGGCCGAGAACGTTGCGCGCGGGTATCAGCTGACCCGTGAAGAGCAGGAGGCTTTTGCTGTTTCGAGCCAAGAGAAGGCGGCAGCGGCGCAAGCTGACGGCAAGCTTGCCGACGAAATCGTACCTATCGAAACGGAGCAGGGTACGGTCAGCGAAGACGGTTGCATCCGCGCCGGTACCACGATGGAAGGCTTGGCCGATTTGAATCCGGCCTTTGATGAAACGGGAACCGTCACCGCAGGGACGTCCTCGCCGCTCACCGATGGCGCTGCGGCAACACTGGTTTGCACCGAAGAATTTGCCGCCGCCAACGATCTCGAGCCTCTGGCGCGGATCAAATCGGTCGCGGTTGCGGGCTGTGCGCCGGAAATTATGGGTATCGGCCCGGTCGCCGCGACCCGTAAGGCGTTGGAGCGGGCGGGCCTCACAATCGACGATATAGATGTGGCCGAGCTCAATGAGGCCTTTGCGTCGCAATCGCTCGCGTGTTTGCGCGATCTTGAACTCGATCAGGCAAAGGTAAATCTGGACGGCGGTGCCATTGCACTCGGCCACCCGCTCGGGGCAACCGGCGCGCGTATCACCGGCAAGGCTGCGCAGTTACTCAAACGCGAAGGCGGGAAGTACGCGCTGTCGACCCAATGTATCGGCGGCGGCCAGGGAATCGCTACGGTAATGGAGTCGCTGTAGGTGACCGATTCGCCCGACATTAGAAAAGTTGCAGTTATCGGCGCCGGTGTGATGGGTGCCGGGATCGCCGCGCAAATTGTTAATGGGGGCGTGGACGTACTGTTGCTGGACATCGTCCCGGAAGAGGGTGGTGACCGGAGTACGATCGCCAAGGGCGCAATCGAAAAGTTGTTGAAGGCCGATCCCGCTCCCCTGATGCATCGAAAGTTCGCCAAGCGCATTACGCCCGGCAATATCAAGGACGATCTCGACCAATTGGCGGAATGCGATTGGATTATCGAAGCGGTGATCGAGAATCTCGAAATCAAACACTCACTCTATGGAATCATCGCGGCGAGCCGGAAGCCGGGGGCAATCGTTTCTTCCAATACGTCGACCATTCCTCTGAACCAACTGACCGAGGGAATGGCGGAGAGCTTGGCGGCGGATTTCATGATCACTCATTTTTTCAATCCGCCCCGATACATGCGGTTGTTGGAGCTTGTATCGGGGCCGTTGACGCGGCCGGAAGCGACGAAGGCGATGCGTGATTTTGTCGATCGCACGCTCGGTAAGAGCGTCGTCGATTGCAACGATACGCCCGGGTTTATCGCTAACCGCATCGGTATTTTTTGGCTGCAATGCGCCGTCATCGAGGCGATGGACCGTGGGCTCTCGATCGAAGAGGCGGATGCGGTAATTGGCCGGCCGGCGGGAATTCCGCGCACCGGTGTTTTCGGCCTTTTGGATTTGATTGGTCTCGATTTGATGCCGAAGGTGCTGGCGAGCATGTCCGATAGTCTCGGTGCCGACGATCCGTTTCACGGTGTCTATCGCGAACCGGAATTGATCGAAAGACTGATTGCCGACGGGTATACGGGCCGCAAAGGAAAAGGCGGTTTCTATCGCCTGAACCGAGAGGGAGGCAAGCGTATTAAGGAGGCGATTGATCTTGGCTCCGGCGAATATGCGCAGGCGAAAAAACCGAAACTCAGTAGCGTGGAGGCGGCAAAAAAGGGTGGTCTCAAAGCATTGCTCGATCATAGTGATCGCGGCGGCAAATACGCCTGGGCGGTTTGGTCGAAAACACTCAGCTACGCTGCAAGTTTGGTCCCCGAGATTGCCGATGATATTGCCGCTGTCGATGAGGCGATGCGGCTCGGCTATAACTGGAAATTTGGCCCATTCGAATTAATCGATAAAGTCGGTGTCGATTGGTTCGCGGCCAAACTTGCCGCCCAGGGCAACGACGTACCATCGCTACTGCGACTGGCGGCGGGTAAATCCTTCTATCGGACCCATAAGGGTACTCTTCAATATTTGGGCACGGACGGCGCTTACACCGATCTGTCTCGAGCGGAAGGTGTATTGCTGCTTGCGGATATCAAACGTCGGACTAAGCCGGTTGCGAAAAATATGTCCGCCAGTTTGTGGAATATTGGCGACGGAGTGCTATGCCTTGAATTTCATAGCCGGATGAACGCTCTCGACCCATTTTCGCTGTTCATGGTCGACAAGGCGGTGAAGCTGGTTCCCCGTGGCTATAAAGCGCTGGTGATTCACAACGAAGGCCGCAATTTCTCCGTCGGCGCGAATATTGGCATCGTTATGATCGCGGCGAAAATTTTTGCCTATTTCTTGATTGGCTGGGCGATAGGGAAGGGACAACGCAGTTTCAGAGCAATGAAATATGCACCCTTCCCGGTCGTCGCCGCGCCTTCGGGTATGGCGCTCGGTGGCGGCTGCGAAGTGCTCCTTCATTCTGATGCGGTGCAGGCACATGGGGAAACCTACGCCGGTCTGGTCGAGGTTGGCGTTGGGCTCGTCCCGGGGTGGGGTGGATGTAAGGAGATGTTGCTGCGTTGGGCCGCCAATCCCAAAGGGCGGGGTGGACCGATGCCGCCAGTGACTAAGGTGTTCGAAATTATCGGATTGGCAGCGGTGGCGAAATCGGCCGAAGAGGCGCGTGATCTGCAAATTCTTCGGGACAGCGATAGCGTGACCATGAATAGGGATCGCGTGTTGGCGGATGCCAAGGCGCGCGCGTTAGCTCTGGCCGAAAATTATGCGCCGCCGGAACAGGCGGAGACTGCGTTGCCCGGGCCAACCGGTCGTGTCGCGCTTGAAATGGCAATCGATGGGTTTCGTAAAAGCGGCAAGGCGACGCCACACGATGTGGTCGTCAGTAAGGCACTGGCGCGGGTCGTGTCGGGAGGTGAAACAGACATTACAGAAATCGTTAGCGAAGATGACCTGTTGGCACTTGAGCGCGAAAGCTTTCTCGAACTGGTGCGC
>DLVK01000568.1:0-3322 GCA_003444235.1 Rhodospirillaceae bacterium | reverse complement strand
AGCAGAGCCGTGCCATCCTTGTCGGGCGTCGCCACGGCCTCGAGTGTTTTTCCGTCCGCTTCGGCGTTTGTCCGAATGATCTCGTCTCCGTTTTGTTCAGCGTATCGGTCTCGCTGAATTGCCCGAGCCGATGCGACGCGCTGGGCAACGTCTCCCGATCCTTCTGCAGCGGGCGGCAGTGCGAGGTCGTTTGCGCTCACTGCTGGAACTTCCACATGAATATCGATCCGATCGAACAATGGGCCCGAAATTCTGGCTTGATAGTCGATGGCACATCGGGGGCCACGCGAACAGGTTAGGCCCCCGTCATCGAGAAGGCCGCAGCGGCATGGATTCATTGCAGCGATCAGCTGAAATCTAGAGGGGTAGGTGATATGCGCATTTGCGCGCGCGACGGTGGTACGGCCTGTTTCTACCGGTTGACGTAGAGATTCCAATGTCTGACGAGAGAATTCCGGCAATTCGTCCAAAAACAGAACACCGTGGTGGGCGAGGGAAATTTCGCCAGGATTGGCGCGCGCACCGCCGCCGACCATCGCGGGCAGCGAAGCGGAATGATGCGGATCACGGAATGGCCGCTGTTTGGTTATATGACCATCCTCAAGCTGCCCGGCGACACTTTGGATCATGCTGACTTCAAGCGCTTCTTTCGGGTCCAGCGATGGCAAAAGTCCGGGCAAGCGTTGGGCCAACATGGACTTGCCGGCACCGGGCGGGCCGATCATCAAGAGATTGTGGCCTCCGGCGGCAGCGACCTCCAATGCGCGTTTGGCGCTTTCCTGGCCCTTGATGTCTCGAAGATCCAACGAATTGGTTTTGATCACGGCAATTTGAGGTTCCGGCGGCGTCAACACCTGTGTGCCTTTGAAGTGATTGATCAGCGCCAACAGGTTGGGTGCCGCCACGACCTCGATATCGCCCGCCCAGGCCGCTTCGCCACCGCATGCAGCGGGACAAATTATGCCGCGGCTTGAGGCTAGCGCACCGATGGCAGCTGGCAGCACGCCTGTTGTGGGAACGATCGCACCATCCAACGCAAGCTCTCCCACTGCGGTATAGGGCGCCAATTCATCTGCGGCGATGACGTCCATGCTCGCGAGCAGGCCAAGCGCGATCGGTAAATCGAAATGGCTACCTTCTTTTAAAACGTCGGCGGGTGACAGGTTGACCGTAATCCTTTGAGGGGGGAGTGCGAGGCCCATCGCACCCAATGCAGACCGCACGCGCTCTCGGCTTTCGGCTACCGCCTTATCGGGTAGCCCGACAACGGTAAAGGCCGGCAGCCCATTGGCGATTTGCACCTGAACGTCGATGTCGAGCGTATCGATGCCCTGGAAGGCGACTGTGTTAACACGTGTAACCAATATGCATCCCTCTCGCAATGATTGTAGTTCGCGACGCATTGCTGCGGAAGGGTTAAGTTGATTGGCGAACGCGTATTTGGGCGTTTCGCGAAAATGTGTTATAATACAATATGTTAATAGGCAAAAATTGCCGGGTTGTGCACGTATTTTGAGCACATCGACGAGACGGAAACGCGCGTTGTGAGCATCATCGGTGGATTTGACAGCGGCTTCAATAACTTAGTCGGAACCCTTCCGACTTCGCCCAGCAGTTTGTTTGCCGTGTTGCCGGATGCGGCGGCAGCTCGCGGTTTGCAGTCGGCGGCACGGGCGGCGGCCTCCGCGGCGTCGCGCGATCGAGTGCCCGATGTCGATACACGAGCATTGGAAGGCAAAGCGCGAACAGCCAAGCGTGAAGCGCAAAATCTCGGCCGTATAACCGGGCGCCTCGACCGTGCTGTTAATACGATCGAGAAAGCGATCGAACGATTGAACGAGATCAAGACCAATGTCATCGACATACGTCGCCAGGTGGTCAATGCGAGCGAGCCGACTGTTTCGACCGAAGAACGCCGCGTATTCGGCGACCGATTTGATCAGTTCCTTGGTGAACTGAATAGCCGTGTTAAAACCGCAGGCTTCATCGGCACCAATTTAATCGGCACCACAATTCGCGATGATTTCGATCCTGATGAAATCACCTATCAGACAAAGCCAGATAGTCCGGTCCGCAACACGGTATCGGGTATTTTTTCGCAAAGTGATTTTTTCATTACCGATGGAAGCGGAGATAATTTCTATCCGGATATTTTCGGCTCGGTGCTGACCAAGTTTCCCAACCCCAATGACGAATCTGGTGAGATTGTCGCGACCGATGACACGGTGGTGTTCGACCCTGATACCGGTGCGATATCTCTAACCCATGACGGCGAAGGTTCGCCCTATCTCGATGGGACGTTGACTCGCAAAGGCCTCGGGATCTTGTTCTCGTTTCTCTATAACAACTTCGAGGACGACTCCAGCCGAAGCCGGGCCCTGAGCGATGTCGACGCCGCATCGGCAACGATCCGTTTCAATATTGGATTTCTCGAAGGTGAATTGGCCAAGGTAACCGCCGCGCAGACCTTGGTCGAAGGTCAGATCAAGGAACGCAATGAATTTGCGGCTAGCGTCGAAGCCCAAGCATTTTCCGAGGAGCGCAAGGCGGCTCTCGAAGCGCAACGGGAGCAACTTCTATTTTCGGCGACCCTGCAAAGCACGCTATCGTTCAATCGTCAGGGCGGCCCGCTAACTTTGACCGGACCATCGTTTTTCGATTTCTCTATTTAACGGCGCCAAGACCTTAAGGCGAGATCACACGGCCGTTTCGTCGCGCCTGCCTTCGATGGCGTCCCAGATCTGCGATTCTATCTGAATGCCGTCAAACCCGTTGATTTCCTGAATTCCCGTGGGCGACGTCACGTTGATCTCGGTGAGGTAGTCGCCGATTACATCGATACCGACGAATAAAAGACCCTTTTCTTTGAGGATCGGACCGATTTCGCGACAGATTTCCTTTTCCCGCCCGGAGAGTTCAGTTTTGTAACCTGCTCCGCCTGCGTGAAAATTTGCGCGCGCTTCGCCGGGTTGTGGCACGCGATTGACACCACCCGCCACCTCGCCGTCCACAAGTATGATGCGTTTGTCACCCTGTCGGATTTCTGGCAAATAGCGCTGCGCAATGATTGGCTCGCGGTTGATTTCGGCAAACATTTCCACCAATGCCGAAAGATTTTCGTCTTCAGGGGAAAGATGAAATACGCCCGCACCACCGTTTCCGAAAAGCGGCTTCAAAATAATGTCTTTGTGTTCGTCTCGAAACGCGACGATTTCCTCCATGTTGCTGGTGATCAACGTAGGCGGCATCAAATCGCTGAATAGCGTAACGAATAGCTTTTCTGGGGCATTGCGTACTTCGGCCGGATCGTTCACGACCAGCG
>DLVK01000369.1:0-5862 GCA_003444235.1 Rhodospirillaceae bacterium | reverse complement strand
TTCCAATCGGCCATTGGCACATCCGTTCGCTTACCGCAGTCAACGGAATTGTCTTGCGTTTGATGGGTGATGGACGGGACGATAGGCCAAGGCGATGTGCTTTGCCGATCACCGCATTTCGGCTGACACCGCCAAGTTTCGCCGCGATTTGACTCGCAGTTAGTCCGTCACTCCACAATTGTTTGAGTTGGTCCACACGGGCTTCGGTCCACTCCATTCCGGCCTCTCTCGCTCTATTTTGCGTTCCCTGGCCCGGTCAACCCAATAAGACGTGAATTGAGCTTTTGGGGCCAGATATTGTGTTTCGTTGTAATTATACCACAACATCTCGAGAGCTGCTCCACCAAAAAGCTCTAGGGCGATTTATGGCGACAGTTCCGAGACGCGTCAACGCTGGAATGCCGCAAATATTTAAAAAAACTGCAAAAAAACGGGAATAAATGGACCAATCGGTGTCGAAATTTCCAAGTTATCCACAAATTTATGAACGTGTAATTTGAGACAATTTGGGAGGAAAAACGGCACGTGAAATTGGCCGACTCGCCGAATTCATTGGATTCATTGAGATTCTTGTGCGCGACTCGGAAGGGAATGATTTAATCCCGAAAAGAGGCTGCAAGTTCCGTCTCGAATCCGATTTTTGATCAAAGGTAAAGAGGCTTTTTTCCACTGCTCTTGGCCGGCTAAAAAATAAATTCGCTAAATCGGTTCGAAATTAATGAGGGAATCTTTTGAGGCCGAGCCGAAATTTCTCGGGCACGTTTTTCCCGATTGCAAATTCTTTCTCGTGAGTAATTAAATAGAATCGGACGATATACGCGAAAGTAATACTCGTAATGAGAGTATCGTGTGGCAATTAATTTTATTGGGAAAGGGCGACCAAATAGGGCTTCTGGTCGAAAACCGCGAGAACTTCGTCGATGCTCTTGCCGTGTTTGAGCTTTTCGGGCCCTTCGAAAACCATGTAGTGGCAGTGTCGTCCATGGCGATGTTTCGAAATCGAGAAGAGCGGAGAATCGAATGTACTCCGGAAAATAGAGAATACCGCTGATCCCATCTGCAGGTCGATGGCGTAATCTCGCCACTCCCCAGCGGCAACACGGCGGCTATAAACATTTAATAATTGCCTGAGTTCGTAGCGATCGAATGAAACGTAGGACCGACCGCGTTTGCGGTGGTCCGCCAGTCGTATTGGTTCGCTCATAGTCTCCTCTTGCTCCCTGATTTTTTATGGCATTGGCCGTCTTTGTTGCGGGCCATTGATTTGGTTGGGTAATCAAGTCTGCCCATACATTTCCTGTTTCATTGTACGCGCCGGGTGGTTGGTCCGTATGGGTCGGGTTGTTCGTAACATTTCACCTGACCCAATGTGCGATAGCAATAAATCGGTTTTTCGTAGACCTGAGGGTTGAAGCTATCGCGGCAAAGCGGGCCTTTGTCACGTATTGCAGCCAAGGTATTGCATTCCTTGCCGGTAACAAGCTCAGCGAGGTAATCCTGCGGAAGTCGATCCGATTGTATGAAATTCGCCATTCCCGCACCGAGCAGGTAAACGGAGGTTTCCGTGCCACAAGCGGCGGCCAGGATACCCGCGATTATGATCGTCGCGCCGGTACGTTTCTTCAACGCCCGGCGCTGCCGATTTCCTTCGGTTTGATCCGACTGTCGATCGTTCAACACTGCTTGGTCGATCGCCTTTCCCGCATCGATTATCATCGCTACCGATGCCGAATCTCGAATGTTGCCTTTTGATTATTGACGGAAGCTGCATTGCGTGCAAGTGCTGGTATTGTCGCGTGGCGTGCTTTTTGTCCCTTGAAGATTGCACTGAACGAGCAAAAATCGTTTAAACATGGATAAAGATAATTGCGCGCCGTAATAAGGCGCGGGTCAGAAGCAGTTTGGCGGAAATTACGGCGTTTGCGCCGCTCGGAGGCTAGAATTGGCTGATATTTTTGATGAAGTCGATGAAGAAGTTCGGAAAGATCAGTTTTCCGACGTTTGGAAAAAGTACGGTAATTGGATTATTGCTGGCACGGTGCTCGCCCTCGGTGTTTCGATCGGCTATGTGCAATGGCAAAACTACGCGCGTGGCCAACAGGTGGAGTCCAGTGCTCAATTCGATCAAGCACTGCGGTTGATCGAGGCTAAAAAGAACAGCGAGGCCAGCAAAGTTTTGGGTGAATTGGCCGACTCGGGCACTGACGGATATTCGGTTCTAGCCAGATTCCGTGCTGCCGGTTTGAAATCCGAAGCAGGTGACCGTGTTGCCGCCGGCGAAATTTATGGGGCGCTCGCTGGCGACACATCTCTCGACCCGCTCTATCGAGATTTAGCCAAGCTATATACGATCATGCAGCGAATCGATGATGGCGATGCTGCCCAATTGGAAACGGAATTGCAGCCTCTTTTGGCGGCCGACGGGGCGTGGCGGTTTTCCGCGCGGGAGTTGGCCGCAGTTTTGAAAATACGCCAGCGCGACACCGAAGGTGCCAAAAAGCATTTCAAAACACTGATCGATGATCCGGCGGCACCTGCGGGGCTCCGTCGTCGGGCAAGCGAAATGCTACAGGCAATCGATGGTCGTTAGCATTTTTCGCCGCCAAGCGCGCCGGCGGCGGTTTGGTAATGCCTTAATCGCCGTTGCAGTAATAGGTCTGGCGGGCTGCGATACGTTCGACAATATTATCGGTAAAAAGGACGCGCCCCCGCTTCCGGGCGAACGGATTCCGATAATGCTGCATGAACGCGACCGGGACCCCGACCCGCGTGTGTCGGATTTGCGGGTGCTTTTGCCGCCCCCCAGAGCCAACCGCGATTGGGCGCAATCGGGCGGCCGTGCGGCCCACGCCATGCACCATCTTAAGATTGGCAAGGCCATCTCAGCGCGTTGGAGTGCCAATGTAGGGCAGGGGTCTGAGGATGATCGTCGCCTTTTGGCATCGCCGATAATTGTTGGAGAAAGGGTTTTTGTCGCCGACCTTGAATCCAATGTAAGCGCGATCAATGCCCGTACTGGCGAGCGAGTTTGGCGTTTCCGTCCGAAAGTCCCCGATGAGGACGATGAGGCTTTCGGCGGTGGATTGGCATTCGAAGACGGCACAGTATTTCTCAGCACAGGCTTCGGTCGCGTTTATGCGCTTGATGGAGCGACGGGCAAGCTGAAATGGATGAAAAAACTTTCCGGCCCTATGAGGGCGCCGCCGTCTGTGTCCAATGGTCGAGTCTTTGTTGTGACTATCGACAATCAACTGATAGCGCTGAATACGAAAACCGGTGACCGTTTGTGGTCCCATGCGGGCCTTTCCGAAACCGCGGGTCTTTTGGGCGGCGCCGCGCCGGCAATCGATGGGACGACGGTGGTTGTACCGTATTCGTCAGGCGAGATTTTCGCCGTTCGCGCGGAAAATGGCCGTGTCGCATGGTCCGAGGCCCTTTCACCTGTTCGTCGTATCGATGCACTGGCGACATTGGCCCACGTTCGCGGTAGTCCGGTGATCGATCGCGGATTAGTCTACGCAATTAGCCATTCAGGACGCTTAGTTGCGATCGACCGGCGGTCGGGCGCACGAATTTGGGAGCGCAATATTGGTGGTGTGGAAACCCCTTGGGTCGCGGGAAATTTTCTTTATGTGTTGAGCAATGAATCGGAGATCTACTGTTTGACCCGTCGCGGGGGCCGAATTCGCTGGGTAAGGCCGTTGCCGAAATTCGAGAATCCGCGAGATAAAGAGGGGCCCATTAAATGGTCGGGTCCTGTGTTGGTGGGCGACCGGCTGGTCGTTACCGGAAGCCATGGCGAGGCGCTTTCGATCTCGCCCTATACAGGCGAACCGTTGGGGCGGGTCGAATTGCCGAGCCGGATATCCATCGCCCCGGTGGTTGCCGGCGAGACGCTGTATTTTTATACCGACGAAGCCGAATTGATTGCCTACCGCTAGTGGTCTCGGCCATGTCTGAGGCACAAAAGGAGAGAGCGGGCGGATGACTATCAGTGTTGCCATCATCGGACGCCCGAATACCGGCAAATCGACGCTATTCAATCGACTTGTGGGTAAAAGGTTGGCATTGGTGGATGACCAGCCAGGGGTTACTCGCGACCGACGCGAGGGAGAAGCGGAACTGGGCGATCTTAGTTTCCGAATTATCGATACGGCCGGATTGGATAATGCCGACGCGGAAAGTCTGGCCGGTCGCATGCAACGCCAGACCGAGCAGGCAGTGGCGGAAAGTAACGTCGTATTGATGCTGGTGGATGCCCGCGCGGGAATTACGGCACTCGACCGGCATTTTGCTGACTGGGTGCGCGGGCAATCGGTGCCGGTGATACTCGCCGCCAACAAGTGCGAGGGAGGCGGTGGTGAAGCCGGACGGCTCGAAGCCTTCGAGCTTGGTCTCGGTGAGCCAATCGCCGTATCGGCGGAACATGGCGAGGGGTTGGGCGAACTTTATGGCGCGCTTCAGCCGATTGTCGATGCGGATGCGATTGAAGGCGACGAGGAAGCGGCGCCGGAGGTACAGCTCGCCATTGTCGGGCGACCGAATACTGGTAAGTCGACTTTGGTCAACCAACTCCTCGGCCAAGACCGCTTACTGACCGGGCCTGAGGCGGGCATTACTCGTGATTCAATTGCGATCGATTGGGAATATGACAATCGACCGTTAAAACTAATCGATACGGCAGGACTACGTCGCCGGGCGCGAGTTGACGAAAAATTGGAAAAACTTTCTGCACGCGATACCGCACGTGCGATCCAATTTTCCCAGGTAGTGGTGTTGATGCTGGACGGTCAAACCATGCTCGAGCGCCAAGATTTGACCATCGCGCGGCAGGTCATCGATGAAGGCCGGGCATTGATTATTGCCGTTAACAAGTGGGATTTGGTCAAGACTAAGAAGGCCGCGATGCGAAAGCTGGAAGACCGTCTGGAAACATCGTTGACCCAAGTGCGTGGCATTCCCGTGGTCACTTTGTCCGCTTTGGAAGGCACGGGGATTGATAAATTGATGGCGGCTGTATTCGAAATTTATCAAGTTTGGAATCGTCGGATTGCGACCGCTCGGCTTAACGATTGGTTGGCCGAAATGGTCGAACTACATCCACCGCCTCTGGCCTCGACAGGGCGTCGGGTGCGGCTTCGCTACATGACCCAGACTAAGACGCGCCCACCGACCTTCGCGGTCTGGGTTTCGCGCCCGAAAGACCTGCCGGAAGCTTATAGTCGGTATTTGGTCAACGGATTACGCGATGATTTCGGTCTAATTGGGGTGCCACTCCGCATTACTCTCAGGCAGGGCAAGAACCCTTACGTCAAGGAAACCTGATCCAGGTTCGGCTTAGTAGGCTCGAAGGGTCTCGCCATGTTGCTCGCAATCGAGCGCGGCGAGATCGACGAAGAGGTCGGTTTTTTCATCGGGATGGGGCAGGGACTCAGGATCCTCGCCGGGAAAGGCCTTCGCACGCATAGCTGTGCGTTGACGCCCGGGGTCGACTAAATTGACGCGAATTTCCGAATGCGCGACCTCACTGGCGTAGATATTCACCATCGCCTCCAACGCCGCTTTACTGGCAGCGTAAGCAGCCCAAAAAGGATTGAGATTGCGCACCGCTCCGGAGGTTACGAATATTGCCCGTCCGCTATCCGAGGTCCGCAATAGAGGATCCATTGACCGGATAAGACGGTAGTTTGCGGTGGCGTTAAGCGCTAACGCCTGGTCCCAGACATCTGGGTCGAGATGATTGAGGGGTGTTAGTTCGCCGAGTGTTCCTGCGTTGGCGATCAACACGTCGAGCCTACCGAACCTTTCATTGATGGCGCCACCCATCTGATCGATCGCATCGCCGTCGGTGAGGTCTAGGGG
>DLVK01000358.1:0-2666 GCA_003444235.1 Rhodospirillaceae bacterium | reverse complement strand
CCATCGCTTCTGCAACGGTCGGAATCCCAGGGAGTCCGAGGCGGGTCGCCACTTCACCTTCGTTCATGGAGCCTTCCTTGGCGAGGCTCGGCTCTTCCGGATGTTGAACGACGACGAGATCGAACCCGCGCGCATAACTGAGGGCGCGGCTCATCACGGTGGCGTCCGCAATCGCTTTTGTACCGTCGGTAAAGGCGACGGCGCCGGCTTCGGACAACAGTCCCATTTCCGTCAGTTGGGAGCCTTCGGTCGCACGGGTAACCGTGCCGTAGGTATAAACCTTGACCAATTTCGCTTCGCGGGCTCGGCGGGCGATAAACTCGACCACCGATACATCGTCGATTGGCGGTTCCGTGTTGGGTAGGCAAACCATCGCGGTAATCCCGCCGGTCGCCGCCGCAACGCCAGCGGTTTCGATAGTTTCTTTGTGTTCTTCGCCGGGTTCGCGCAGGTGGACGCGGATATCTATGAGCCCCGGTGCGAGGCAAAGACCTTTGCAATCCACAATGCGGGCTTTCTCAGGAATTCCGCTTTTCGTAAGTTCGGATCCGAAGTCGACGACGATACCGTCCTGTGCCAGCAACGCGCCTTCTACATCCAGCCCTGACGCCGGGTCGAGCAAACGCACGTTGGTGTAGGCGGTGGGGTCCTGGCTCATGGGTTGTTGCTGGTATGGTTGCGGGTCAAAACATCGAACACCGCCATCCGCACCGCGACACCCATTTCCACTTGTTCGCGGATTAGCGATCGATCGATATCGTCGGCAA
The DNA here is from genome assembly GCA_003444235.1 of Rhodospirillaceae bacterium. GTDB lineage: Bacteria > Pseudomonadota > Alphaproteobacteria > UBA8366 > UBA8366 > UBA8366. The sequence continues at coordinate 1,899 of DLVK01000358.1, read as the reverse complement.
GTTCGCTATCGATTTCGACCCCACGGTTCATCGGGCCCGGATGCATCACCAGCGCATCGGGATTAGCCGCTGTCAGCTTTTCCTTTGTCAGTCCGTAAAACCGGAAATATTCCCGCACCGAAGGCACATACATGCCTTGCATGCGCTCGGTCTGGAGCCGAAGCATCATCACGATATCGCATCCCGCAATGCCGTCTTCGAGTCTGTGGTAGACCTCGACGCCATAACGGTCGACATCCTTGGGCAGTAACGTCGGTGGCGAAACCAGGCGCACCTGAGCACCCATTGTGGTGAGGAGGTGCATGTTGGAGCGCGCGACGCGGCTATGCAGTACATCGCCCGAAATCGCGACCGTCAAACCTTCGATACGGCCTTTCCGGCGCCGAATGGTCTGAGCGTCGAGTAGTGCCTGGGTCGGATGCTCGTGAGTTCCGTCGCCGCCATTGACGACCGAACAGTTGACCTTTTCCGAAAGCAACTTGACCGCGCCCGAATGGGGATGGCGGACACAAAGAATGTCCGGATGCATTGCATTCAGCGTCATTGCCGTGTCGATCAAGGTTTCGCCCTTTTTGATCGAACTGGTGGAGACTGCCATGTTGATGGTGTCCCCTCCCAGACGTTTACCGGCGAGCTCGAACGAGGTTCGTGTCCGGGTCGAGTTCTCGAAGAATAAGTTGATCAAAGTGCGTCCGCGCAGCAGATCGGTTTTTTTATTCTCAGCGCGGTTTTGCTCGACATAGGAATCCGATAGATCGAGCAGCAATTGGATTTCCTGGGAAGTAAGGCCCTCTATCCCCAATAAATGTTTATGGGGAAACGCGTATGCGACGGGTTCGGACGGCGCTTCGGCCGCTTTCCTCAACAGGGCCATTAAAGGGGACTTATAAGGGCGAAATGATGGCCCTGGCAAGAACTTTGAAAATGCAATTAAATCAGATGGTTGTTGCTGTGCTACGAGCCGTCGAGTGGTAGAATTTATCTGTGAGTCGCGGAAATCTCTAAAGGCTTGCGGTCAGTTTGCGAGAGAGTTGGATAAATTCTTCTAAATCCTGTCGTGCTTTATTTGCCAATTGCGGGTTACCGGCGACTTCGATGGAGTTGCGGTGATCGCGCATGGCGGCCAGCATTTTAGTATCGATGCTGTCTAAGGACTGGATCAAATCCGACAAACAACCGGCGATCGCCGACACCAGTGGAAAGTCGAAACTGCCAGCATTTCCCTTCAAATCGTGTAGCAAGGCACGAAGCTCGAAAAGTGCATTTTCGTCACCGGGGTTCTCGGCCAATTGGCCTAACCATTTATCCATCATCTCCAGATCCGAGGCCAATGTCTCAAGGAAATCCGGCTTTAGTGCTTCGACAGCTTGCTCCGCCTTTTGCAGGCGTTTTTCCATTTCTGCATTGAATTCCATGTCGCCGGTCTCAAATCCGTTTGGCTGAATGTTTTGTTCAGGCGCCTTGACGCCGGTCCGAGCCTTCGTAACCGCCGCGTTGTCGTCGTCGGTCGGGGCCGATATATGACTCGGCATCTACAAAAGTGCCAGGGTTACGCAGAACCATGGTGATATGTTCCAGGACGCTGCGTGGCGATAAGGGTTTGGCAAGGAAATCGTTTGCGCCTGCGTCGCGTGCTGCCATCACCCGTTCGACCTGACTGTGGGCACTGAAAATTATAATTGGTAGTTTGGAAATCGCTTGTTCTTGTTCACTCATTTTCTCGGTGTTTGTCTCGGCATCATCGAGTTCACCCGGCGTACCTCCGAGCCGAATTCGGCGAGTAAGCTCTATTCCATCCATCGGCGCCATTTTGATATCGATGAACACCACGTCAGGCAGCTTGGCCATCGCCTTTATTTCCGCCAGTGCCTCCTGGCCGCCGATCACTTGATTATAGTG
>DLVK01000574.1:0-6464 GCA_003444235.1 Rhodospirillaceae bacterium | reverse complement strand
CGGGTCCTTGATGTCGCAGGTTTTGCAGTGAACACAATTCTGCGCGTTGATCTGGAGCCTGGGATTGCTGCCATCGTCCTCGCGCACAATTTCGTAGACGCCAGCCGGACAGTATCGCTGTTCCGGCGCGTCATATTCGGCAAGGTTATGGGCCACTGGCACGCTGTCATCTTTCAGCGTCAAATGTATCGGCTGATCCTCTTCATGGTTGGTCGCCGAGAATGACACGTTGGTTAGCCGATCAAACGTTATTTCGCCATCGGGTTTGGGATAATCGATAGGATCACAATCGGCGGCCTTCTTCAGGGTCTCGTGATCCACGTGGCCATGGCTTAGTGTCCAAGGCGCGCGGCCGCGCAGCAATACCTGATCGATACCGGTATAAAGCGTCGCCGCCCAGAGGCCCCATTTGAATGCGGGTCGCACGTTTCGCGCCTGATTCAATTCCTCATAGACCCAGCTTTTGTCGAATTCTTCCGAATACGCGGTCAATTCCGTGGGCGCGTTTCCTTCCGTGAGCGCCGTATATGCGACTTCGGCGGCCATCATTCCGGTCTTCATCGCCGTATGGCTGCCCTTGATCTTCGGCATGTTTACGGTGCCCGCCTCACAACCAAGCAAAACGCCGCCGGGAAACGTCAGTTTGGGTAGCGACTGCAGACCACCTTCATTAAGGGCCCTCGCGCCATAGGCGACCCGCCGGCCACCTTCGAAGTAGGGGCGAATTTTGGGATGGGTCTTGAAGCGTTGAAACTCTTCGTAAGGAGATAAATAGGGATTGGAGTAATCGAGCCCGACCACATAGCCGACAGCGACCTGATTATCCTCAAGATGATAAAGAAAAGAACCGCCATAGGTATGCGTATCGAGCGGCCAACCGGCGCTGTGGACTATTAGCCCTTGGGTGTGTTTTTCCGGATCAATCTCCCATAACTCCTTGAGCCCGATCCCATAGGTCTGGGGCTCGGAATCCGCGCGGAGGTCGTATTTGTCGATCACCATCTTGCCGAGATGCCCGCGGCAACCTTCCGCGAAGAACGTATACTTTGCGTGCAGTTCGATACCGGGCTGAAACATCTCGCCCTGCTCGCCGGCTCTGGTAATGCCCATATCGCCGGTCGCGACACCGCGCACCGCTCCGTCATCGTCATAAAGAACTTCAGAGGCTGCAAATCCGGGATAAATTTCGACCCCGAGCGCCTCGGCCTGTTCGCCAAGCCAACGGCAGAAATTTCCAAGGCTAATTATGTAGTTGCCCTTATTGTGCATAGGTGGCGGCAACAGAAATGTGGGAATCGAAAGTGCGCCCGATTCGGTCAGGATCATGAACTTTTCGTCTCCGACCGGTGTATTTAGGGGCGCGCCCATCTCTTCCCAATCGGGGAAAAGTTCGTTTAACGCGCGCGGCTCCAATACGGCACCGGATAAAATATGGGCACCGACTTCAGAGCCTTTTTCGAGGATGCAAACGCTAATGTCCGTTTCATTTTCGACACATAGCTGTTTCAGCCGTATCGCCGCCGATAGCCCCGCTGGGCCGGCGCCGACGATCACGACATCATATTCCATTGCATCCCGTTCCATGTGCCTATCCGGATTTTACAGATATTTCACGAAATTGCGCTCTCTCTATAGCAAAGCGTTCGGTTTTGCTAAATAGAAAGCGAGAGGACGGCAGGCAAATGGCATCCGAAACTAGCGGTCCCCCGCAGGACGCAGGTCAGACCCTCCGTTGGCTGAACCAAATGGGGGCAGATGAAATAACGCTCGATGCGCCGGTTGATCGGTTTGCCGAATCAGCAAAGCCGGCGCCGAAAAAAACCTCGGATCAAGCGGCAAAACCGCCCTTGCAGGAAACACCGCCACCCGCTCCTCGCCCGGCACCGGTCGGCGAAGGACAGCTGGCGCCGTCGGAGGGAGCTCGTGACGCCAAAGAAGCTGCAGCCGGCGCCAAAAATATCGAAGAACTGAAGCTGGCCGTCGAAAATTTCGATGGCTGCGCATTGAAATTCACCGCCACAAATACGGTTTTCGCCGATGGAAACCCCAGCGCCGATATCATGTTGATCGGCGAAGCCCCAGGGGTCGACGAAGATCGTCAGGGGTTACCATTTGTTGGAGTAAGTGGCCAATTGCTGGACCGGATGCTGACCCATATCGGGCTGAGTCGAAAGGAAAATGTCTATATCAGCAATATTCTATTCTGGCGTCCGCCGGGAAATCGCAGCCCGACAACCGCTGAGATCGCAGCCTGCATGCCCTTCGTTGAACGCCATATCGAGCTGATGAATCCCAAACTACTAATGTTTCTGGGAGGGACCGCGGCGAAAACCATGCTCGACAAGACCGAGGGCATCATGCGACTGCGCGGACGTTGGTTCAATTATCAGATCGAGGGCGTCGAAGACCCGATCCCGGCGATGCCAACCCTGCATCCGGCATTCCTGTTGCGCCAGGGAGCGCAAAAGCGAGAGGTGTGGCGCGATCTTCTGGCGGTGAAAAGCAAATTGCTCGAACTCGGCTAATTTGTTATGTCCGCGGAGAAATTGGGGAGCTGCCGCATTAGAGAGCAGCGGAAAGAATGAAATTTTGCGCGCTTAACGTTGCCGTGACCGCAGTAACATTCGGTCTTTCGAGCTATTCAGTCTCGGCGATGAATGCTGCCGAAACGTCGGGCATAAAAATCGAACTGCCAAGCCCACTTTCCGCAAAAGACGCCCAGCTGTATCGCGAGGTCTTTGCATTGCAGCGGAAAGGTGCGTGGGGAAAAGCGCGTGCGCGCTTCAAAAAAATTGAGGACAAATCGCTGCAGAGCCACGTGCTCTATTTGCGATATATGCACCCGACAAAATATCGTGCCCGCTTCAAAGAGCTTAACGCATGGCTCAAAAAATATGCGAGCCATCCCGGCGCCCGACAAATCCATCGTCTTGCGAAAAAACGCCGGCCAAAGTTAACCGTAAAGGTCCCGGTCGCGAGGTTGCCGCGGATCGAAGGCGTGGTATCGGAAGAAATCATCGTCTCAGATGGCGAACCACGAGTACGCAGCCGCTCAAAAAAGCGCTCATGGCGATCGCGGCAATTGGCACGACAGGTCAACCGATTGGTGGCTAGGCGCAAGGCGGCTCGCGCCCACCAACTGATCCAGAGTAAGAGAAGCCGGAAAATTCTCGGCAAAGACGGCCTCGTGCGCGCGGAAGCCGCGGTCGCACGTGGTTTCTACCATTTGGAAAATAACAAGCGGGCCTTGAACCTCGCCGACCGCGCCGCCGACCGCGCCCCGGCAGGCTTTGGTGATGCTCACTGGTGGGCCGGATTGGCGAGCTGGAGATTGGCAAAATTCGATAAAGCTGCGGGATATTTTGCCCGTCTCGCGGATGACGCCAAGATTTCCGTTTCCTTGCGTACTGCTGCGGGATTTTGGGCCGCTCGCTCCTATCTGCAGTCTCAAAAGCCAGACAAGGTCAATCACTACCTTTCCATTGCCGCCAAAAAACCGCGAACCTTCTACGGCTTGCTGGCAACACAGTTGCTTGGCTACTCGCCTAAATTCAATTGGCACGTACCTAGATTACTGGAAAGCGATGTCGCAAGTATGGTTTCGCGGCCTAGGTTGAGACGCGCGTTAGCACTGATACAGGTGGGCGAACGAGTGCGCGCAGAGGCTGAAATGAAATTCGTTCCGCTACGGGGCTCGGAGCAAGAAATCAGAATTCTGCTCAATATCGCGAGCCACGGCGGATTGCCTCGGCTCTCCTACCGACTGGGTCACGCCGTGATGAACGCTGAAGGTCGACCCTATGACGCCGCGCTCTATCCGCTACCGGTTTGGCAGCCAAAGCGCGGTTTTCAAATCGACCGGGCTTTGGTCTTTGCCATGATCCGCCAGGAGTCCCGTTTTCGCTCGCGCGCGCGCAGCCGAATGGGAGCGACAGGATTGATGCAGCTAATGCCACGCACCGCCCGCGCCATCGCCGGACGCAAGGTCTGGAACGGACGCCGGTCGTCGCTGTTCGAGCCAGTGCTCAACATAACGTTAGGCCAGAAATATCTCCGTCATCTGCTGGATCAAAGCATAGTCAAAGGCGATTTGTTCTATACCATCGCCGCGTATAATGGCGGACCCGGGAACCTTTATCGCTGGCAGAAGAAGGTCGATTATCAATCGGATTCACTGTTGTTTATCGAAAGTATACCGGCCCGCGAAACGCGTGCGTTCATTGAACAAGTGCTGGCGAATTACTGGATTTATCGCCTAAGGCTCAATCAACCGGCGCCCTCTTTGGGAACGCTTGCCGCAGGCGAATGGCCCACCTATATCGCTCTCGACCCAGGAGCGGAGGATATTGCAAACAGTGCCAGATGACGCCCCATTCCTTGCTGTAAATATCGCGATCCTGACCGTCTCGGATACTCGCCGCCCGAAGGACGACCGGTCCGGAGATGTGCTTGCAGAACGAATTACGGAGGCGGGACACTGCATGGTGGCGCGCGATATTTCCCGCGACGACGTGGGCGAAATTACCGCCAAGCTTAAAGGCTGGATCGCCGATGATACTGTCGATGTCATCATTACCACCGGCGGCACCGGCGTTACCGGTCGCGACGTCACGCCGGAAGCACTGGCACAGGTCTGGGAGAAAGAAATCCCGGGTTTCGGTGAACTTTTCCGTTGGATTAGTTTTCAGAAGATCGCCACCTCGACGATACAAAGCAGAGCGTGCGCAGGTGTTGCCCAGGGCACTTATATTTTTGCCTTGCCCGGATCACCCAGCGCCTGTCGCGATGGATGGGACGAAATCCTCGTTCAACAATTGGATAATCGCCATCAACCCTGCAATTTCGTCGAGCTGATGCCCCGTCTGCAAGAGAAGTGAACTAACGCCCTCGCCAGGCGCGATAACTCGCCTCGTCATCCACATCGATCAATTGCTCAAGAAACGCATGACTATGGCGTCGATCGAGATTGGCGAGCGTATCTTCGAGGGCAAATGGGCTAGACCACCGGACATTCCGGAACAGCTGGGGCAACGGCCGGCGACGGCTTTGACCGACGAGCCAATATCCGCCGTCTGGGGCAGGCCCGAAAACCACGTCATGGCGCCCCAGCACTTCAAAGGCGCTGGCAACATGGGCAGAGGAAATCTCGGGGATATCGCTGCCGACGATCGCGACCGGGCCTGTTGCCATCGTATTGGTGACCCTTGCCATGCGTTGACCCAAATCGCCATCACCCTGCTCGATCAGACGGACCGGCGGCGGAGATATTTCCGACCACCGGGCAGACGCACCGGTGACGGCAAGATAGGTGCGCCATCGATGGTCTGCGCTCAGGCGGCGGATTAGGGCGCGTAAATTTCGACGGTAGAACTGCCATGCCGCTAAATTGCCGATATCGCGGCCGAGCCGGCTTTTCACCGTCCCCAAATGCGGTGATTTGGCAAATATCACCAGATGGTTCGTCACTTTTCGTACATCCGTTTGATGCGGTCTGGGGCGATGCCGAGAAAGTAAAGCGTCAAGCAAACAAGATTGCGTAAACTACGGCGAATATATCCCGATCGGCGGTAGCGGACCGCCGACGTTGTCGCGGCGACGTCGATTAGCTGCAAACGTTTGCGGCCGAGGCGGCGTACCAAGTCCACATCCTCCATCAAAGGAATGTCGCGGTATCCGCCGATTTCATCGTATAGGGCTCGCGAAATGAACAACCCTTGATCGCCATATGGAAGCGCAAAAAGTCGGCAGCGCAGGGCGACCAGCCGTGCCAGAAGCCAGGGCATGACGCCCTCGTCATCAAGTGCGAAACGAAAATACCCGGCCCGATCCTCATGGTTTTGCATGAAGACTTGCAAGCTATTTTCCCAGCCGGCACCCAATCGGGTATCCGCATGCAAAATCAAAATCCAAGAGCCCGCTGCCGCGTCGAGGCCGCAACGCAATTGCCCTCCTCGGCCGGGCACGGCCGTGACTATCTCCGCACCGCAAGCTTCGGCGATTTTCTCAATTTCGTCTTCCGAGCCGCCGTCAGCAAAAATCACCTCGCGAATTAATGCCAGACCATCAAGGCTGCTGATTGAGCCCAATGCGGGTCCTATCTCTCGCGCGGCGTTCAAGGTCGGAATGATGACGCTGATTTCTGCCAAGATACTAAATTCCTCAGTAGGTCACGGCGATGTAGCACACCATTGGAGCGAGCGGCAGAGATTGGTTTTAAAAGTTCTTGTTTTGTTCTATTCTAATGAAATGATCGACCCTCTACCGGATACCGCCCGCAAGGGCCGAGGTGCCGTAAGCAATCTGACCGGCCGTTTCGAGCCCGAAATTCGTTTTATGATTGATGACGGATGGAACAGTGGCGTAACGGAGGATGCCGCGCCGACCACGACACTTGCAGTCGATCAGGCTCGCACGGTTATCACCTATAACCGCTCGCCGGATCTGCCCTTCGATCGCTCGATAAA
>DLVK01000135.1:0-2988 GCA_003444235.1 Rhodospirillaceae bacterium | reverse complement strand
GTGCGTGAAATCCTCCTCAATACCGCAGCCACTACGTATGAACGAAATTTGGTGCAGGCCAATATTCTCCGCTTCATGGCGAGCGCGTCTCCTGCTTTCGGAATGATCGGCACGTTGGTCGGTTTGATCATCATGCTTGATGGTCTTGATCCTGGTAAAGGCGACCTTTCTCAATTGGGCCAAGGTCTGGCGGTTGCACTCAACACCACGCTGTACGGAATTTTGCTGTCTCGGCTGGTTTTGCTGCCGGCGGCTGCCAAATTGCAGCAGCGCCAGGAAATCATTCGGTTTCGCAATGAATTGATGGCCGAAGGATTGGCGCTTCTATCCGACCGGACCGGCCCCCGTTTGATCCAGGATAGAATGAATAGCTTCCTCGACCCGGCAATTCGGTTCGATATCGATCGGCAAATGAAGCGGGGTTAAGCGAGGATGCGCATCCGACCGAAAGCGAAAATCGAGGAACCGCTCGATGATTGGCTTATTACCTATGCGGATGCGATCACCCTGTTATTGGCGTTTTTCGTCATTTTGATTTCATTTTCCAAAATCGATGTGCAGACCTTCGAGAAAGTCACCGCAGAAATAAAAAAAGAGATTCGTAAGGAAGAAAAGGTCGAACGGCCGATCTTTTCGCTTTTCAACAATCTACAATCGATCCTTGATGGTTCGCCCAGCATAATCCAGGAAAACAGCGAAGTGACCTTTGACGATGAGGGTGTGGTGCTGGAGTTTAACGGCAAGGCATTCTTCAAAAGCGGGTCGGCGGACCTGTTACCCGAAGCTCAGAAAATTATGGCAACCATCGCCGAAGAAATGGGCAATCCGACCTACGCGAAATACTTTCTGGACGTCGAAGGCCATACTGACGATATCCCTATCCGAACAAGGCGGTTTCCGAGCAACTGGGAACTATCCGCCTCTCGAGCTGCGAGTGTGGTCCGGTATTTCATATCCTTAGAACTAAACCCTGCCCGGCTGAAAGCAGCAGGTTATGCCGATACGCGTCCGAAATTGCCTAACCGGGATTTGACCGGTAATGCACTGCCGGAAAATCAGGCTGCCAACCGCCGGGTCGTCATTCGATTGCACCCGTGAACATGCCGGCTGGGTTTATTGACGCTTTGTAATCTGAGCTTGATACTGCTGTGCAAAACTGGTGTTTTAACGTGTGACTGTGGTCACAGGTAATGACGAGCCTGCAATGCTACGGAAAAGATGGCATTTTCAAAGGCACTAGAGGCAATCGAAGATGGCGTTTGCGGTTAAATTTTGGGGCGTACGCGGAAGTATCGCTACACCGTCGCCACGTCATGTGGGGTTCGGCGGCAACACAAGCTGTGTTGAAGTTATCGCAGGCGACGAGGTCTACATTCTGGATTGCGGCACCGGCGTGCGCAATCTCGGAATGGAACTCATGAAGCGCGACATAAAGTTTGCCAACATATTGATGTCTCATACCCATTGGGATCACATCAATGGCTTCCCGTTCTTTTTGCCGGCCTATAATGAAAATTGCCGCTTCAATATGTGGGCGGGTCATTTGATGGACGACGGCGGTGTCCAGAAGATCATGTCTGGCCAAATGACCCAGCCGATGTTTCCGGTACCCTTGGCAGCGATGCGGAGCAAAATCGAATTCCACGATTTCCGTGCTGGCGACGAGCTCAAGATCAGCAACAACGTAAATATCAATACCATGATGCTGAACCACCCGAACGGCGCGACGGCCTATCGGATAGAGCATGGCGGCAAGGCGATGGTTTACGTCACCGATACGGAACATGTCATCGGGACCCCGGATCAGAGCGTTTTGAAAATAATCGAAGGCGCCGACCTTGTGATTTACGACAGCACCTACACCGACGACGAGTTCGAGCCGAAGATCGGCTGGGGACACTCGACCTGGCAGGAAGGGGTGCGGCTTTGTCAGGCGGCTAACGTCAAGTCGCTGGCGATTTTCCATCACGATCCCGATCATGAAGACGACTTCATGGAGAAACTCGAAATGGAAGCACGGGCTGCCTGGGACGGCGCCTTTGTCGCCCGCGAAAATATGGTGATCAAGCTGCTTTAGATGCCGAGCAATCGTGGCTGGCGGCATTTAGGAAAATGATGGCGGAAATTGCGACCAAATTGGATGACGAGGGTCCCAACCTCGAGAAGTTGTCCCAACGGATGATCGAAATCGGTATCGCGTTAAGTGCCGAACGCAATACCGACCGCTTGATGGAACTGATCCTTCTAGAGGCCAAGGATATCGCCAATGCTGACGGCGGCACGCTCTACCTCATGGACGAAGAGGAGGACGCGCTTCGGTTTGCGATCATGCGCAATGATTCGCTCGATATTGCGATGGGTGGGACAACGGGGGTCGAAATTCCCTTTCCACCGTTGAAGCTGAACGATCCGGAGACCGGCGAGCCCAACTATACAAATAACGCGACTGCGGTCGCGTTACGCAAAGAATCGATCAATATCCCAGATGCCTAAGATGCCGAAGAATTCGATTTCAGCGGCACCAAGGCATTCGATAGCCGCACCGGCTACCGATCGATGAGCTTCTTCACCGTGCCGCTGATTAACAATGCCGGTTCGATTATCGGTGTTTTGCAGCTCATCAATTCTCGCAGCAAATCGGGCCGTGTGGTTTCTTTCTCGGAGGAACTCCAGCCTTTCATCGAAGCGCTTGCCAGTCAGGCGGCCGTAGCGCTTGAGAACTCCAATCTAGTCCGCCAGCAGCGAGAATTGCTGGAAAGTTTTATCGAGCTGATCGCGAGCGCGATCGACGCCAAATCGCCTTATACCGGCGGTCATTGCTCGCGGGTGCCGATTATTACCAAGATGTTGGCCGAAGCCGCCTGTGAAAGCGATGCGGGCCCTTATGCCGAATTCGATTTGGATGACGAGGAATGGTACGAGCTACATCTTGCAGCCTGGTTGCATGATTGCGGCAAGGTAACGACGCCGGAATATGTCGTCGACAAG
>DLVK01000266.1:0-2779 GCA_003444235.1 Rhodospirillaceae bacterium | reverse complement strand
ATGCCGCCACCACCACCGGTGGAGGCGATGACTGCGATATTTTTGTTTTTGATCGGCTTGCGGTCGAGAGCGAGATACGTCATTTCGAACAGGCTTTCGAAATGGCGCACACGTATGACCCCGTGCTGCTTGAAGAACGCATCGACCGCACTGTCGGTGCCTGCGATGGCGCCGGTGTGCGAAGCGGTAAATTCCGCCGCGGCTTCAGAGCGCCCGATCTTATAAACCACCACCGGTTTGTTCTTGGCGAAGGCGCGGCGCGCCATGGCGGCGAAGCCGTCCGCATCCCGGATTGTTTCGAGAAACATCAGAATAATCTTGGTCTTCGGGTCGTCGACCATGATCTCGCCCACTTCCGGGACCGAGACGTCGCACTCGTTACCGATCGAAACGATTTTGGAAAAGGCGAGCCCGCGATGTTGGCCTCGGGAGACGAACGTACCGGTGAGGCTGCCGCTCTGGCTGATGACACCGATATTGCCTTTGTCGATTTTGGGAATTTGCATGATGCGGTTGGGCGAAATGATCGCCGGCGGATCCATGCAGTAGACACCCATGCAATTGGGGCCGACGATACGAACTCCGCCGGCAGCGGCCGCTTCGACCATTTCCTCTTGCAGGCGTATCCCTTCGGCATCGGCCTCGGCGAAATTGGCGCTGAACACGGTGGCAACTTTGACCCCGGCCTTAGCGCAGTCGCGGATCACGCCTGGGACCGTCTTTGCGGGAGTCATCACCAGCGCATGATCGATAGGCCCCGGTGCATCGGAGACGCTGGCATAACATTTATGCTTGTAGACTTTCTTGCGCTTCGGGTTCACCGGAATTATCCGGCCCTTGTAGCCGTGTTTTTCGAGGTATAGCGGTGCCATCGCGTGGTGACGACGGCCTTCGTCCGAGGCGCCGATCATGGCAACTGCGCGCGGTTGGAACAGCGCTTTGCCGAGACTAATTCTTGCCATTTTCTACTCCGCTGCTTTCGGTGTTTGTTGCGGTTTCGGTGGACGTTGAGAGAAGCGCCGTTCGAACACGCCTTCGGCGATGCGGTTCCGCATCATTTCGAGCGAACCGCCGGCAATCATCCAGCCTCGGGTGCGACGCAGGCAATATTCCACCAAGGTGTCCTGTGAGAAACCTAGGGCGCCCATCACTTGCATCGATTCATTGCAAATTTCGAAGCCAGCCTGATTGCAGAACAGCTTCGCAATCGAAGTTTCCTGCGCATCGGGTAATCCGCGATCGGCGTTGGACGCTGCGCGATACAGTAATAGTTGGCCCGCATCAAGTTTGACCTTCATGTCGGCGAACTTCCATTGAATGCCCTGGAACTCGCAGATCTGTTTGCCGAATTGTTCACGCTCGAGCGCATACTCGCGTGCACGGTTGTAGGCGAGACGCGCCAGCGAAATCGAGCGCGACGTATTACCGATCCGTTCCGCGTTGAAGCCTGCGATTTGTTTTTTGAAACCGCCCGGGCCCAGCAGTACTTTTTCTTTCGGTACATACACATCGTCGAAGAACATCGCGACCCAGCGTTCGCCGTTGAGATAAGGGGTCGGTGCACCCTTGGTATAGCCCTCCATGCCATCTTCGATGAGCACCGAGCCGATGCCTTCGAGGCCGGGGCCAAACCGGACATAAAGGACAACCACATCCGCATATTCGCTGTTGCCGATAAACACTTTTTGTCCGTTGATCCGATAGCCATCGCCGTCCGGCGTGGCGGTGGTCTCGAGGTCGGTCGCGGCGGAGCCCGCTTGAGGTTCGGTCATGCCGACGGCGACCACTTTCTCGCCGGCCAGCAGGCCTGGCAAATACTCTTCTTTTTGTGCCGGCGTGGCATATTCGGCGAAGGTGCGGATGGCTCCGAAATTACCGGCCTGAATAACGTCTGCCGAGCGGGGGCAAACCTGACTCACCTGTTCGATGGCAAGTACCGCATCCAATAGGGTTCCCCCGATGCCACCATCTTCTTCCTTGATGGTGATTCCAAGCAGGCCCTGTTCCGACATCAGCTTGGCGACATCGTAGGGGTAATCGTGGCTATGAGCGCGTTTTAGCGCCCCTTCGGCGAGGTGCCTTTCGGCGAAGCCGCGCACCGCTTCCTGGAACAGCTTTTGTTCTTCGGTTAGCTGAAAATCCATCGTTATCTCCCTAGAAGACGGCGCCTGTTGTATCGGGTAATCGGGAGTGTGGTAAAGAGGGTGCCAACAGGAGGTGTCGCATGGATAAGACCGAATTGGCGTTTATGAGTATTGGCGATCAGGCCAAGCTGATCGAAGCAGGGCAATTGTCGCCAGTCGATCTCGTGGAGCTTTATCTCGAGCGCATAGATCGCTGGAATCACATCCTGCATGCCTGGACGTTCGTCTGCGCCGATGAGGCACGTGCGGATGCCAAAAAAACCGAAGCGGAAATTGCGGCCGGCAACTATCGAGGGCCGCTCCATGGCATACCGTTCGGTGTCAAGGATCAGATGAAGACCGAAGGCGTGCCGACGAGTCTCGCCTCGATTATCAAAAAAGATTTCGGCTCGGATGAAGACGCCACCGTTGTCGCAAAACTGAAGGCGGCGGGCGCAATTCTGCTCGGAAAGCAGAATTTACACGAGTTCGGCAAGGGCGGTGCCAACAGGTTCAATTTCGGCGAGCCACGCAATCCATGGAATCCGAACCACACACCGGCAAGTTCGTCCTCGGGCTCCGGCATAGCACCGGCGGCGGGTATGTGTAGCTTTTCCATCGGCGAAGATACCGGCGGTTCGGTAAGGGGGCCTGCC
>DLVK01000569.1:0-5219 GCA_003444235.1 Rhodospirillaceae bacterium | reverse complement strand
CCGACTTCCAGGTAATGTGCGATTCCTTCAACATTCCAATCGTCAAATTCGTCGATACGCCGGGCTTCATCATCGGCGTCGAGGCGGAAAAGAAACGCGCACCGGGGCGGATCATGAACTTCATGAATTCCACCTGCTTACTGACCGTGCCGACATTGACCGTGATCATGCGTAAGAGCTATGGCCGGGCATATGTGGCGATGGGCGGCGGCCGCCATTCGGATGATCTGGTTGCCTGGCCGAGCGCGGAAGTGAGTTTCATGGATCCGCGCTTTGCCACTCGCATCGTCCACGGCGTCAAGGATGGCGAAGACGGCTATGACGAGGCCTTGGCGAAAATCCAGCAGGATATCGAGCCCTGGGACATGGCGTCCATCTACGCGGTCCAGGACATTATCAAGCCGGAAGAAACCCGCGATTATCTGATCCGCATGCTGGATGTCTACCAGCTACGTAAAACCAATGGTGTCGGGAAGCATTTGATGCAGACCTGGCCCACCAGCTACTGAGTTCGAACATGACGGAAAATGCAATCATAGCCGCCGCCAAGGCGGCGAAACGGGCTGCGCTCGACGAAGAGAGCGGCAAGAAACTACTCGCCGAATACGGCATTTCGGTGCCGAAGACGGTGGTCGTCGCCGATGCCGACGCCTCTGCGGATGCGGTAAAGGGATTGGCGTTTCCACTCGTGGTCAAGGTGGTCTCGCCGGATATCCTCCATAAGAGCGATGCGGGCGGCGTTGCCGTTGGTCTCGAGGACGCGGAGGCGGTCGCTGTGGCAATTGCCGAGATGGCTGAAAAGCCGGCGATCAAAAAAGCCAATGTGGAAGGATATCTGATCGAAGAGATGGCGCCGGCCGGTCAGGAGCTCGTCGTTGGCGGCGTGCGCGACCCGCAATTCGGCCCGCTGATCATGGTGGGCTTGGGCGGTATTTTCGTCGAAGTGCTTGCCGACGTGGCCTTTCGGGTCTGCCCCATTAGTGCCGCCGATGCAGGCCAAATGTTGGACGAACTTAAAGGCTCAGCCCTTCTCGACGGCGCGCGGGGCCAAGCGGCGGTCGACCGGCAAGCAATCATCGACGTTTTGTTGAAGGTGGGTGGCGACAATGGTTTGTTGACCGAACTCGCCGACGATATCGCCGAAGCGGATATAAATCCGCTGATCGTTTCCGAGAAAGGCGCGGTCGCCGTCGATGCGCGCTTTATCCTCGCCGACGAACCGGCGGCTAAACCAGCACAGGCGCCGCTTTCCGATGATGAGGTCAAGGAACGCTTCCGTCCCTTGTTCGAACCAGAAACCGTCGCCGTTATCGGCGCGTCGGCGACCGGCCACACCATTGCCAATACCTTTATCCGCCGAGTAACGGAATTTGGATTCGAAGGCGATATTTATCCCATTCATCCGAAGGCGGACGAAGTCGACGGATTGAAAGCCTACCCGTCGCTCGGCGAAACGCCGAAACCAGTGGATTTCGCCTATATCGCCATCGGCTCCGGCGCGGTGCCGCCGCTGGTCGAGGCGGCGAAGGGACGCGTTGCCTACGCACAGGTAATTTCGAGCGGCTTCGGCGAAGTCGAGGAGGGCATAGCGTTGCAGCAGGCGTTGGTCGATGCGGCGCAGGCCGGCGGGTGCCGGGCTATCGGCCCCAACTGTCTCGGCACCTATTCACCGCGCGGTAAGCTCACTTTCCCCGAGAACGCGCCCAATACGGTCGGGCATGTGGGTGTCATCAGTCAGTCCGGCGGGCTCGGTACCGATATCGTCAAGCGCGGGCAGATGCGTGGCATCGCCTACAGCGGCCTGGTGACGGTGGGCAATTGCGCCGATATCAATCCCAATGACGTGCTCGAGTTCTATCTCGCCGACGAGCAAACCCGCGTGGTCGGCCTTTATCTCGAAGGGGTCCAGGATGGGCGGCGTTTCTTCGAGCTTCTGCACCGGGCCAAGGGCAAGAAGCCGGTGGTGGTGCTGAAGGGTGGGCGTACGGACGAAGGGCGCAAGGCCGCCGCCTCGCACACGGGGTCGCTTGCGGGCAACGAGCGGGTTTGGGAGGCGCTAACCCAACAGACCGGCTGCATCCTGGCGGATACGCTCGATGATTTCCTCGATTGCCTGATGGCGCTGCAAATCCTGACGCCGCGTGCCGACCGGCCGACCAACCGTATCGCCATGTTTGGCAACGGCGGCGGCACCAGCGTGCTGGCGACGGACTTCTTCGCCCGGCACGGTTTATCGGTGGAACCGTTCGATGAAGATGCGGTGCAGGCGCTGGCCGATTTGAACATGCCACCTGGAACCTCGATCGCCAATCCGGTCGACGCGCCGGTGGGCACACTGCAGCAGGAGGACGGCCTGATCGCGGAGAAGGTACTAGATGCGGTGTACACCCATTTCAAACCAGATGCGGTGGCGATGCATTTGAATCTCGCCGCTTTTGTCGGACGAGGTCCCGTCGATCCGCTGGAAAATCTGATCGGTGCCGCACTGCGCATCCAGAAGGCCTATCCCGGACAGGCGCATTTCCTATTGGCGCTTCGCTCCGACGGTAACCCCAATGTCGAAGCGAGTAAGAAAAAATATACCGATATGGCTTTGGAGGCAGGTATTCCGGTCTTTGCCGAGCTCAGTAATATCGCCGTCGCGTTGGAAGCTCTCAAACATGTGGAGCAGTTCCGGGTTAGTCATCTCGCCGATTAGGCGCCAGTTTACGATTGCGCGGAGAAGCTCTCCGATTTCACCAAGTGCGCGTCGATTACGCCGTGATTCAGCGCTGGCCGGTAGCCTTTTGGCATCACGATATCGCCATTATCGAAGGGCAGTTGTTCCTCGAACACCGGATGGGTGAGTTTCAGGAAACCGTTATTCTCCCCTGCGTTGTCGATGGTGGCCCGGGCCACGCACGCTTCCATCCAGCACTGGATATCGGTAGACGTGCCGTCGCCGAGGACAGGGGTCAGGCCCTTGTCGCGGATGCGGTCCAGCCCGTCTTTAAGCATATCCATGGCCGGAAACTTCTTTAGCTTCAGCTTGACGAATCCGACCCCCTCCATGGCGGCCGATTTGTCGATATCCTCCATGCCGTAAATCGATTCATCCATCATCACAGGCACCGTGGACACCTTGGCGACCGCGGCGTTGGCCTCCCAATCGGCTGAGCCGCAGGGCTGTTCGAACAGCATGATATTGGTTGGGTCGAGGGCGGCACCGAAGCGGCAACCCTGGTCCGCATCGAAGTTGCGATTGGCGTCCAGGCGAATCTGAATGCCCTTGCCGTCGATCGCATCTTGGATCACCGTTACTCTCTGCAAATCCTCGTCCACGTCGAAGCCGACCTTGACCTTTAGAGTTTTGAATCCTTTTTCCGCGAGTTCATCGATCTCGGCCGGAATTTTCTCCAAATCCATTTCATGCACCGGGTCGAGCAGGGGCAGGCGGGTTTCCTCTTCGATATCCAGAAGCGAGTGACCCATAAGCATTTCGAGTGCGCCAAGTATCGCCGAGGAGGCGGTCGGATACTCGGCGCTTACGGCCAGAACATCCCGATGGGCGTCGGTTGGATCCATGCCGATGATCTTCTCGCACCACGCACGGCAAAACTCCCAGCCGCCTTCCATCGTCTCGAAACTATAGCCCGGCGAAATATGTCCTTCGCCGAATCCGGTCTTACCGTCGCGATCTGTGACCTCGACGATATAGGGGTCGAAATGATGAAAGGTTTTTTGCGAAATCTTGTAGGGCACCACGAGCGGAATTTGTGCGTGGGTTAGCGTAATGCGGTCGATCATCATAAAGTCCTCCCCGAGTGGAAGTCACTCGAGGCGCCACTTTAATCGTATTTCACCGAACATCCATAGGGTCTGGTGCTAGACGGGTTCGGCGCTTTACCGGCTTTGACCGCCTTTAGAGCCATGGTGACGTAATTCGTTGCACCGGCGATCTCGGATTCATCCCAGCCCGGCTCGCTGTCTATCGCGCCCGCATAGGCAAGTTTGCCATTGGGTTTGATGATATACATATGCGGCGTCGTAGTGGCGCCATAGAGCCGGCCGATCTTGCCGCTGGGATCGAGAATTTTCGCCGTGTGGGCAGCCTTATCGCTGGCGCTGATCTCCTTCGCTTCGTCGGGACTCACATGTCCCTGGGTCCCCGGTGCCGAGGAAACGATCGACAGCCAGACCACGCCGTCTTTCACCGCCCGGCGTTGCAGCTTTTGCATGTTCCCGGAGTCGTAATGTTTGCCGACGAAGGGGCAATCATGGTTGGTCCATTCCAGCACCACGGTTTTCCCGCGGTAAGCGGCGAGATTATGAGGTTTGCCGTCAGCATCGGTGCCGGTGAAGGCCGGTGCGGCGTCGCCGACGACGGCACGTTCGGCAAGGGCGGTATTCGTCATGCCGACCGAGGAGAGGAAAAAGAGCAGAAATTTCACAACGCGGGTCATGGGGCGCTCCAATCAGTTGACTACCTATAGAAATAGGCGCGAGAAGCCAAAGTTCCAGTGCTCAGGCCTTCAAAGCCTGGGCCAGATCGTCTTTGATATCCTCCACGTCTTCCAAGCCGACCGAGAGCCTTACCAGCCCGTCGGAAATGCCGAGCGCTTCGCGCCCTTCGGGCGTCAGCCGTTGATGGGTCGTCGTCGCCGGGTGGGTGGTGATGCTCTTGGTGTCGCCGAGATTATTCGAGATATCGATCACCTTGAAAGCGTTCAGCACCGAGAATGCCTTTTCCTTGCCTCCTTCGAGTTCGAAGGAAACGACCGAGCCGAAATCTCGCATCTGTTTCTTCGCCAAAGCATGCTGAGGATGGCTTTCGAGGCCCGGATAGATGACGCGCGTGATGCCCTTTTGATCTTCGAGCCAGTGCGCAATTTCAATCGTGTTCCGGCAATGGCGTTCGACGCGAAGGTCCAACGTTTCCAATCCCTTCAACATCAGCCAGGCGTTGAAAGGACTGCAGGACGGGCCGGTATGGCGAATGAACGGCTGAAGACATTCTTCATAGTAGGTCTGGGTGCCCAAAATGGCGCCGGCCAGCGCCCGTCCTTGTCCGTCGATATGTTTGGTCGCCGAATAGACGACGATATCGGCGCCGAGTTCGAGCGGTTTTTGCAACACCGGGGTCGCCACCACATTGTCGACGATCAGTTGTCCGCCGGCGGCGTGGGTCATTTCTGCGACCCGTTCGAGATCGATGATCTCGAGCGTCGGGTTCGACGGGG